>DASYAQ010000257.1:0-3906 GCA_036501225.1 Caulobacteraceae bacterium
ACCGGCAGGCCGGTGGCCTTGCGCACCCGCTCAACCGCCGGGCCGACGCTGGCGGCGTCGACCGCCTTGACCCCGGTCACGCCGGCCACCGAAACATAGTAGATGAAGCCCGCCGTGCGCCGGGCGATCACCGCCAGCCGGGCGTCGTCGGAAGTCGGCGTGGCCAATCGGATCAGGGCGACACCGGCCTGGTCGAGGGCGTCGGCCAGCGGCCCGGCTTCCTCGGGCGGGCAGTCGACCACGATCACGCCGTCGACTCCGGCCTTGGCCGCATCCTGGGCGAAGGCGTCGAGGCCGTGGGTCAGCAAGAGATTCATATAGCCCATCAGCACGATCGGGGTGGCCTGGTCACGCTCGCGAAAGCGCCGAACCGTCTCCAGCACCCCGTTCAGGGTCATGCCGGCGGCCAGCGCCCGCTGCGCCGAGCGCTGGATCGGCGGGCCCTCGGCCATCGGATCGGAGAACGGGAAGCCCAGCTCGACGATGTCGGCGCCGGCGGCCGGCAGGGCGCGAAGGATGCCCAGCGCCGTCTCCGCGTCGGGATCGCCGGCCATGATATAGGCGACGAAGGCGGCGCGGCCCTCGGCTTTAAGGGCGGCGAAGCGCGCCTCCAGGCGTTTGGCGGCGGCCATCAGCCGCGCCGCTCGATATGATCGGCGACGGCCGCCAGGTCCTTGTCGCCGCGGCCGGAGAGGTTGACCACGACAATCCCGTCCTTGCCGATCTCGCGGGTCACGTCGGCCAGCCGCGCCAGGGCGTGGGAGGATTCCAGCGCCGGAATGATGCCTTCCAGCCTGGCCAGCAACTGGAAGGCCTCGATCGCCTCGTCGTCGGTGGCGCTCAGATAGGTGGCCCGCCCGACGTCGTGCAGGAAGGCGTGCTCGGGTCCGATGCCCGGATAGTCGAGGCCGGCGGAGATGGAATGCGCCTCGGTGATCTGGCCCTCGCGATCTTGCAGCAGGTAGGTCCTGTTGCCGTGCAGCACGCCCGGCCGGCCGCCATTGATGGCCGCGGCGTGCTCGCCGGTGTCCAGCCCCCGCCCCGAGGCCTCGACGCCATAAAGCCGCACCTGCGCGTCGTTCAGGAAGCTGTGGAACAGGCCGATGGCGTTGGAGCCGCCGCCGACGCAGGCGACCAGGGCGTCGGGCAGCCGGCCCTCGACGTCCAGCACCTGGCTGCGCGTCTCCTCGCCGATCACCGCCTGGAAGTCGCGCACCATGGCCGGATAGGGGTGCGGACCCGCCGCCGAGCCGATCAGGTAATAGGTGTCGTGGACGTTGGTGACCCAGTCGCGCAGGGCCTCGTTCATGGCGTCCTTGAGCGTCGCCGCGCCCGAGGTCACCGGCCGCACCTCGGCGCCCAGCAGGTTCATGCGCAGCACGTTGGGCGCCTGCCGCTCGACATCGACCGCGCCCATATAGACCACGCACGGCAGGCCGACGCGGGCGCAGACGGTGGCGGTGGCCACGCCATGCTGGCCGGCGCCGGTCTCGGCGATGATGCGGGTCTTGCCCATGCGCCGGGCCAGCAGGATCTGGCCGAGGCAGTTGTTGATCTTGTGCGAGCCGGTGTGGTTCAGCTCCTCGCGCTTCAGATAGATCCTGGCCCCGCCGAAATGCGTGCTCAGTCGCTGGGCGAAATAGAGCGGGCTCGGCCGGCCGGCATAGTGGGCGAGGTCGCTGGCCAGCGCGGCGCGGAACGCCGGATCGGCCTTGGCGGCCTCGTAGGACTCCTCCAGCTGCAGCACGAGCGGCATCAGGGTTTCGGGCACATAGCGGCCGCCATAGTCGCCGAAGCGCCCGGCCCGGTCGGGATAGGCCGAATAGTCGTTGGGCGTCGGTAAGGCGTTCACGGGCTGGGAAATCTGCGAGGGCTAGGCGCGTCGGACCGCGTCCAGAAAGGCCGAAATCAGGCCGGGGTCCTTTAGCCCCGCCCCGCGCTCCACGCCAGAGGAAACGTCGACCATCGGCGCGCCGGAAAGCTGCACCGCCTCGGCGACGTTCCAGGGATCGAGCCCGCCGGCCAGGAAATGCGGCCGCTCGAACCGGCGCCCGGCGATCAGGCTCCAGTCGAACGTCTGGCCCAGCCCGCCGGGTCGTTCGGCGTCTGCGGCGGGCTTGGTTTCGAACATCAGGTGGTCGACCAGCCCGTCGTAGGCGCGCGCCGCATCCACGTCGCTGGCGTCGGCGACCGGCGCCACCTTGATCACGCCGGCGCCGGTGCGCAGCGCGACCTCACGCACCCGGTTCGGCGTCTCGCGCCCATGCAGCTGGATCAGGTCGGGATTGAGTTCGCGCATGATCCGGTCCAGCGCCGTGTCGTCGGCATCGACGGTCACGGCGACGACCTTGGCCCGCCCGCGCGCCGGCGCGGCCAGCCGCCCGGCCAGATCGGGCGCGACCGCCCGGGGACTGGCGGCGAAGAACATGAAGCCGACAAACCCCGCCTTGCCGTCCAGCGCCGCCCCCACCGTCTCCGGCGTCGAGAGTCCGCAGATTTTCGCAACCGTCATGACCACCGCCTGCCTGGGGCCGCCGACTTAAGGCTTCGCGCTCGCTTTCGCCAGTCGCGCGGCCGGAATGGCGCGCCGGGGACATGACTTGGCGGCCGAGCGGGCGCACCCTTGAGCTTCGGGAGGCCCACCATGAAACTCATCGTCGCCTTGATCGCGCTGGTTATCGCCGTGCCGGCAACCGCGGCGCCCACACAGCAACAGCTGATGGCCGGGCATTGGCGCAGTGTCGATGATCCCAGGTCGCTGATCGAGATCAGGGCCGACGGGACCTGGATCGACTCCTATACCGGCGAGCCCAGCGCCACGGCGACCTCCCGCTGGCTGCTGTTTTCCGGCGCCAAGCCGCCAAAGACGGCCGCCGGTGAGACCCTGGACGCGAAATCGATCTATCTGGAGGTCGACGACAAGGACGGCGGTGTGCTGTTCTACGCGCTCGACCGCCTCGACGCGAAAAGCCTGGACCTGCTCTATCTCGATCGCGGCAATACGCTGCGGTACACGCGGGTGAAGAGCCCGCCCTAAGCCGCGCGGTTCTTCAGCAGGTCGCGGATCTCGGTCAGCAGCGCCTCGCTGGTGGTCGGCGCGGCGGGTTCGGCGGGGGCCTCGGCTTCTTCGCGGCGGAGCGTGTTGATCGCCTTGACCATTAGGAAGATCGCGGCGGCGACGATCAGGAACTGGATGACGGTGTTGATGAAGACGCCATAACCGATGGCGACCTCCGCCGCCTTTCCGGCCGCCGGCTTCAGCACCAGCTTCAGGGCGGAGAAATCGACCCCGCCGGTCAGGAGCCCGATCGGCGGCATGATGATCTGGTCGACCAGGCTTTTGACGATGGCCCCGAAGGCGCCGCCGATGATCACGCCGACCGCCAGGTCGACGACATTGCCGCGGGCGATGAAGTCGCGGAATTCCTTCAGCATCGGGGCCGCCTATTCGTCGGCGTTGAGCCGCTCGCGCAGTTCCTTGCCGCTCTTGAAAAAGGGGACGTGTTTGGCCTTGACCTTGACCGCGGCGCCGGTGCGTGGATTGCGGCCGGTGCGGGCCGGGCGCGAGCGGACCGAGAAGGCCCCGAAGCCGCGCAGCTCGACACGGCCGCCGCCTTCCAGCGCGCTCGCCATACGGTCGAGCACGACGCCGACCACACGCTCGACGTCACGTTGAGTGAGGTGCGGATTCTCGCTCGCCAGCTTGGCGATCAGTTCCGACTTGATCATGCGCGCCCCCCAAAACTCCTCCAACTTGACCATGGCCAAGTCCTGGTTGAGGTTCAAGGGGTTAGCCGCATTAAAACGCCGCAACCCCGGCCGCCGGACCACATCAGGCGGGTCCGGCGCCCAAAGCTTGAGCGGTCTGTTCGGCCTCGCCTACTCCTTGGCCGCCTTTTCGCGCAG
>DASYAQ010000258.1:0-3363 GCA_036501225.1 Caulobacteraceae bacterium
GGGCGGTTATGGCGTTGCGGAAGCCGAGCGGGTTGCTGATCAGGGGGATGGGGTCCCAGCGGGCGCCGACGCCGTGGATGGTGACCTCGCCGTAGCCGAAGATGCGGCCGAGCAGGCTCTGGTCGACATCGACGCTCTCGACCTTGTCGACGTTCAGCTCGACCGTGTGCAGGGAGAAGAAGCCGCGCTTGACGATGATGCGGTGGTCGGTGACGCAGAACTCGGTGGTCGCCCGGGTGATCATGCGGCCGGCCAGGATGAAGAGCGCGATCAGGGCGACCAAGCCCGCGACCGCGTAGCCGCCGAGCGCCGGCGAGCCGCTCAGGACGACGGCTGTGCCGATGGCCAGGATCGCGGCCAGGCCCAGAAGCACCAGCGGTCCCAAAAGCACGATCCAGTGCGGCCGCGCGGTGACCAGCACGACCTCGCCGGGCTGCAGGACCTTGTCGAGATAGCTCACGACCTCACCTTGACGAAGCTGCCCGGGGTGTCCTCGATCGGCTTCAGCGGGCCGTTCGAAGGGTCGCGGGCGGGGACCATCGGCCCGGAGCGTTCGGCCAGCCATTCGGCCCAGTTTTCCCACCAGGAGCCGGGGTGTTCGGTCGCGCCCTCGATCCATTCCTCGACCGTCTCGGGCAGGGCCTCGTTGGTCCAGTGCTGGTACTTGTGCGCCACCGGGGCGTTGATCACCCCGGCGATATGGCCGGAGCCGGCCATCATGAAGCGGGTCTTGCCGCCGAACAGCCGCGCGCCCTTATAGACCGAGCGGTAGGGCGCGATGTGGTCATCCTTGCTCGACTGCACATAGAGCGGAATCTTGACCTTGGAGAGGTCGAGCCGCTCGCCGCCGAGGGTCAGTTCGCCCTTGGCCAGTTTGTTGTCGCGGTAGAATTCGCGCAGGTAGAACAGGTGCAGCACCTTGGGCATGCGCGTCTGGTCGGCGTTCCAGAACAGAAGGTCGAACGGCTTCGGCTCCTTGCCCATCAGGTAGTTGTTGACGAAGAAGGACCAGATCAGGTCGTTGGCCCGCAAGGCGTTGAAGGTGTCGGCCATGGACTGGCCCGACAGCACCCCGCCGCCCTGGTCCATCTTCTTCTCGACGTCGTTGATCCATTGGTCGTCGGTGAACAGCAGAAGATCGCCGGCCTCGCTGAAGTCCTGCTGGGCCGCGAAGAAGGTGGCCGAGGCGATCGGCTCGATCCCCTTGGCCGCCATGTGCGCCAGCGTGCAGGAGAGCAGGGTGCCGCCGATGCAATAGCCGACGGCGTTGACCTGGCCGACCTTGGCCTGCTTGAGCACGGCCTGCGTGCCGGCATAGATGCCCTCGGCCATGTAGTCGGTCATGGTCTTGGCGGCCAGCCGCTGGTCGGGATTGACCCAGGAGGCGACGAAGACGCTGAACCCCTGGGCCGTCAGCCAACGGATCATCGAGTTCTCGGGCCGCAGGTCGAGGATGTAGTATTTGTTGATCCAGGGCGGGAAGATCAGCAGCGGGATCTCATGCACCTGCTCGGTGGTCGGTTCGAACTGCAGGATCTGGATCAGCTCATTTTGGAAGATCACCTTGCCGGGCGCGGTGGCGATGTTCTCGCCGACCTTGAACGGGGTGAAGTCGGTCTGGCTGATCGACAGTTGGCCGCCGCCGCGCTCCAGGTCGCCGGCGAAGTTCTCCATGCCTTTCAACAGGCTCTCGCCGTTTGTTGCGATGACTTCGCGCAAGGCGGCGGGGTTGGAGACCAGGAAGTTTGACGGCGAAAAGGCGTCGGTCAGCATCTTCATGAAGAACTCGACCCGGCGCTTGGACAGCGGATCGACCCCCTCGACCTCGGCGATCAGGTCGTTCAGCCAGTTGGAGGTCAAAAGGTAGGACTGCTTCATCACGTCGAAGACCGGGTTGTCCGACCAGTCCGGATCAGCGAAACGCTTGTCGCCCTTGCCCGGCGCCACGACGGCCTCCGGCGTCTCGCCGGCCATCCGGCGGGTGGTGGATTTCCACAGGTCCATATAGCGGCTGAACAGGTCGGCCTGGGCCCGCATCATCCGGTCGGGCTGGGCGGCCAGCCGGCCCATGACGTCGGTCAGGGCGGGCGCGACGTGGAAGGGGTCGGGGCTGAGCGCCGCCGGCCGGTCGGCCTGGCGCAGCGCGGCCTCGGCGATGGCGCCCTGGGCGGTCAGGGCGGCGCGGGCCAGGTTCGTCGACAGGCTTTCCAGCGTCTCGCGCTGGGCCGCGGTGAGCCCGCCGAAGGAGAAGCTGGCGTTGGCGACCGGGGCGGAATCGGGGGCGGCTTCGGCCGGCTTGGCCGCGGCCTCGGCGGGCTTCGGTTCGGGCTTGGCGGCCTTGGGCGCCGGCTTTGGCGCGGCCTTGGCCTTGGCGGATTTGGTCCGGGTGGACGGATCGGTCATGGCCTAACCTCCCTCACTTCAAGCCGGCCTTGGCGGACCCGGCGCCCTTTTGTTGGACGCCATCATCGCATAAGACCCTGGATGAGTAATAGGACGAGCCTCCAGGCCTGCAAGTGTACGTCAAACGCACAAGACAGACGATCCGACCGGCCGGCGCGCTTGTAGCGCTCATCGGCGCGGCGAGCCTTGCCGGTTGCAACACCCTGGCCAAGAACAACTATTTCCTGCCCGGCGGCATCGATCAGTCGTCGGCCGCCGCGGCCCAGGTGCGCGCCGCGCAACAGACGCCCGGCCCCTATCCGACGTTTTCGCAGATTCCGAACCTGCCGAAAGACGTGCGTCCCTTGAGCGCCTGGAAGGCGACCGTCACCGAGGCCCTGGCCGAGAAGCACCAGGTCGACGCCGCCAACGCCGCCTATCCCTACAGCCTGAACGACACCCAGGGCTTCGCCGACGCCCAGCATGCGCGAATTCCGCCCGCGGAAGCCGCGCCGTCAACCGACGCCACCAGCGCCGCCGACGCCTATGCCGCCAGCGTTCGCGCGCGAGCTACAAAGCCCCCGCCGCCGAACTAGGCCAGCGGGGGCGAAGCCCACTTGCACCCTGGAACAGGCGCCGTCGCGCGTCTATTCATCTCATCAAATCCCCCGATTCCAGGCCCCCCTAAGGAGGGCCACGCCATGACCCCCGACTTCCACCGCATCCGGCGCCTGCCGCCGTACATCTTCGAAGAGGTCAATCGCCTGAAGGCCCGCCTGCGCGCCCAGGGCATCGACATCATCGACTTCGGCATGGGCAATCCCGACATGCCGACGCCCAGGCACATCGTCGAAAAGCTGATCGAGACGGTGAAGAATCCCAAGACCCACCGCTATTCCGTCTCCAAGGGCATCGTCGGCCTGCGCCGCGCCATGGCCGCCTATTACGACCGCCGCTTCGGCGTGAAGCTCGATCCGGAGA
>DASYAQ010000259.1:0-2941 GCA_036501225.1 Caulobacteraceae bacterium
AGACGCGCTTCCCACAGGGCGGTTCGAACGCCTTGCGGGTGATCCCGGACACCCCCGCCGCCTGGCGCAACGCCGTCGAGGCCGCGCGCTGGGAGCGGGTGCAGGCCGTCACCCGCGTGGTCACCGGCGCGCTGGAGATCGAGCGGCGCGACAAGCGCATCGGCGCTGCCCTGGAAGCCGCGCCGCGGGTCTGGATCGCCGATCCGGGCCTGATGGCGGCCTTCGACGGGCTGGACGCCGCCGAGGTCTTCCGCACCAGCCAGGCCAGCCTGATCGCCGGCGAAGGGCCGGCCGCGGCCTTCCGCCTCGACGAGGCGCCCGGCGTGGCCGTCGAACCGCTGCGCGCCGAGGGCCGCAAATGTGCCCGCTCCTGGCGCGTGCTGCCCGAGGTCGGCAGCGATCCGCGCTATCCGGACCTGTCGCTGCGCGACGCCGACGCCGTGGCCTGGTGGGACGCCCGGCATGGCCGCTAGCGCGCGCCAACCGCTGGTCAGCCGCAATGGCTGGCTGGCCTTCGGCCTGGCCGCGGTGGTCGTGCTGCTGGACCAGTCGGTGAAGGCCTGGCTGCTCGGTCCGTTCGACCTGATCGATCGCGCGCCGGTGCGCATCCTGCCGTTTTTCCAGCTGAACAGCGGCTGGAACCCCGGCGTCGCCTTCGGGATCTTCCACGCCCATGGCGATCTCGGCCGTTGGCTGCTGGTCGGCTTCGCCGCCTGCGTCGTGATCGCGCTCGGGCTCTGGGTGCGGCGGATCGACCGGGTTCTGAGCGGCGCGGCGATCGGTCTCATCATGGGCGGCGCCATCGGCAACAACATTATCGACCGGGTGCGCTGGGGTCAGGTCTTCGACTTTCTGGACTTTTCGGGCCTGCACTTTCCCTGGGTGTTCAACGTCGCCGACAGCGCCATCAGCATCGGCGTGGCGCTCTTGGTGCTCGACAGCCTGCTGACCGCGAAGCCCGCGACGACCTAGCCGTTGGCGCCCATGGCCGGAATGCGCTATCGAGACGCCGGGGCGCTCAAAGGAGCATGAGTTCGATGGGTTTCAATCGCGTGGCGCTGGTTGCGCTGCTGGTTGCGGGCACGGCCCTCGGCGGCTGCCAGAGCACGCGCCAGGCGCTCGGCCTGGTCAAGGTGGTTCCGGACGAGTTCCGCGTCGTGTCGAAGGCGCCCCTGGTGGTGCCGCCGGACTATTCGCTGCGACCGCCGTCGCCGGGCGAGCCGCGGCCGCAGGAACTGCAGCCGGAAAGCCAGGCCCGCGCGGCCCTGCTTGGCCAGCGCGCGGCGGAAACCCGTTCCGAGGGCGAGAAGCTGTTGGCGACCAAGGCCGGCGCCGACCAGGCCGATCCGATGATCCGCTATGTCGTCGACGACGAGTTCGGCGCGATTTCGCACAAGGACAAGGGCTTCGCCGACTGGGTGATGTTCTGGCGCAAGGGCAAGCCGTCGGCTCAGCCGGCGGTCTTGACCGCCGACCAGGCGGGCGCGGCGCAGGCCGCGCCCATCGACGCGGCCGCCGAGGCCCAGCGCATCCAGAAACTGACCGGCGGCCGGCAGATCCTGATCGCCCGCACCGCCCCCAGCGGCAACCCCATCAAGCTGCCGGGACTGTAGAAGGAAAGAGGGAACTCGCGCCCCTTCAAGACTTCTCCCGTGGGGAGAAGGAGGGGCCCACGCGCCTCGCGCGTGGGAAGATGAGGGCGTACGCCGTTTCAGGATAAAACTGAGAGCCCGTAACCCCTCACCCTCCCGCTGCCTTCGGCGCGGGCCCCTCCCTCTCCCTCTGGGAGAGGTCTACGGGACCGGCGCCGAGACGGTCACACCGTGGGCGCGGATGCGGTCCAGGACGCCGCCGGGCATGACGGTGGCGCCGAGGTCGAAGACCGCGACGGACCGGCCGGGACGCTTCAGGGCGTCGACAACGGCCTGGGCCTCGGAACCGATCAGCCGGTCGTTGAGGTTTTTCAGCGCCGGCATGGCGTTGAAACAGGCCTGGTCGGCCGGATCGGTCGGGTTGGGATGCACGACGCCGCGCGCCCAGTCCTGGGCCATGTGCAGGCGCGCCGGGGTCTGGTCGATGTCGTGCAGCGAGGCGGCGAGGCAGGTCTGCTGGCCGGCGCCGTTCAACTGCTCGGCGGCGGCGATGATCGGCGCCCCCTCATAGGAGCCGGAGGGCAGTTCGCGCACGCCGGCGCCCCGCGCCATCCGGCGCACCGCCTTGATGGTCGCGCCGGTTTCCAGGCTCTGCGCCTTCAGAACGTCATTGGTCAGGATGACGCCGGCGGCGGTGGGCTTCCAGCCGGCGTATTTGCCTGGGCCCTGGCCGATGCTGGCGCGCACCGCCTGGAAGTGCTGCCGCAGCGGCGGCGGCAGGGAGTTTTCCAGCGGCGCGTCGGCGCGCATGCCACGCGCGGCGCCGAACAGATCGCCGGCCAGGCCGATCAGATTGCCCTTGGCCTGCGGCTCGATGATCAGGGCGTCGGCGCCCTTCAGCCTCTGTTCGACGACGTGGCTGTCCCAGGCGAAGCTCTTCGGCGTCAGGTTGGGCGCGCCGATGAGCCAGACCTCGGAGCGGCCCGAGGTGATATGCCACCAGGAGGGCGCGGCCTTGGCGGGGAGAGCGGCAGCCAGCAGCGCTCCGACGAGGGCGAGACCGATCGCGCCCCGCGCGGTGCGTTGGTTTGGGAATGGCATGGGGCCAAGGTGGCGGCTCTCATGCCCGGTTGCAACCTTGGCCGTGGGCTTCACGGGCGGAAAAGTCGACCCCTGAGACGAAAGGGCGGAATCGGGTAGACTGGCGCCATGCCCATCCGCCGCCTGCCGCCGGAGACCGTCAACCGCATCGCCGCCGGCGAGGTGGTCGAACGGCCGGCGAGCGCGGTCAAGGAACTGGTCGAGAACGCCGTCGACGCGGGCGCCGGCCGCATCGAGGTGCAGGCCGA
>DASYAQ010000260.1:0-1989 GCA_036501225.1 Caulobacteraceae bacterium
CGGCGTCCAGCAGACCCTGCACCACCACGAAGCCGTCGCGGAAGAAGATCCGCTGGATGCGGTCGATCTCGTGGGGCTCGCAGATCTCCAGGCCGGGCAGGCCGTTGTAGCGCTTGAGGCGCTCGCGCAGGGCGACGACGCTCGGGTCGTCATGGACGCGGTGGCGCGGCGCGCGCGGGTCGGCGGCGGAAAAGCCGCCCTCGTAGAGGACCGAGTTGCCGTCGTTGTCGGTGGTCTCGTTGGGCGGGGTGGCGGCGCACCAGCCGACATCGGTTTCGCCGAAGACCTTCAGGTTTGCATGCGCGCTCATTGGGTTTGTTAGCGCCGGTTGAGGCAGTTTAGCCAGAGGCAGGTTTATCCGCAGATGGGCTCGGAGCGCCGGCGTCTCGCCGGCAAGGCGGAGCCGACTTCCGCAGAACGATTTTCAGCGCGCCCACGGCGCCCTTTGATCGCAAACGCCCCCACACCCCCCGCTCGTCCCGGACGCCGAGCGCCCCCGGGTCCGGCCGCAGGCCGGCCCGAGGATAAATTCCGCGAGGCGAGCCGGGATCCAGGTGTTTTATGACGCCCTGAGTCTCACGATAAAATACCTGATGGGTCCCGGGTCTCGCCGCTACACGCGGCTCGCCCGGGATGAGCGGTATCTGTTGAGCTGCATCTGCGGCCATCTGCGGATAACTAAATCCCCACCGTCAACGCCCTGGCGAAGACGGACGGCGCGGCGCGGAGGGCCTCGGCCAGGGCGGTCCAGATCAGGTGATCTCCTTTGGCGGCGTCGCGCACCTCGGCCTCGAACACCTCCAGCGTCAGGGAGAAGTGGGTGAAGACGTGCTCCACCGCTCCGGCGCGGCGCCACTTCGCGGTCGCGGGGGCGTCCGCCAGCGCTTCGGCCCGGGCCCACGGCTCGGCGCGCCAGGGCGTCGTCGGCAGGGCCAGCATGCCGCCCAGCAGGCCCTTGGGCGGGCGGCGGACCATCCCGACCTCGCCGCCGTTCATCAGGCGAAAAGCGACGCCGTGGCGATGCGGCCGGACGGTCTTGGGCGCCCGGCGCGGATAGGTCTCCGGCGCGCCGGCCTGGAAGGCGGCGCAGAACCTGGCGATCGGGCAGACGGCGCACAGCGGCGACGTTGGGCGGCAGACCCTGGCCCCCAGGTCCATCATCGCCTGAATCCAGTCGCCGGGACGGTCGGCGGTCACGAACTCTCCGGCCAGGCGCTTCAACTCCGGCTTGGCGTCAGGCAGGGGCGTCGGGGTGGCGTTCAGCCGGGCGACCACCCGCTCGATATTGCCGTCGACGGCGTTGGCCGGCTCATCGAAGGCGATGGCGGCGATCGCCGCGGCGGTATAGGCGCCGACGCCGGGCAGGGTCCGCAAAGCTGCTTCGCTGGCGGGAAAGCGGCCGCCGTGATCACTGGCCACGGCGCGGGCGCAGGCCAGCAGGTTGCGGGCCCGGGCGTAGTAGCCGAGGCCGGCCCAGGCGGCCATGACCTCGGCGTCCTCTGCGGCGGCGAGATCGGCGACGGCCGGCCAGCGGCTGACGAAGGCCAGGAAATAGGGCGTCGCGTGCGGCACGGTCGTCTGCTGCAGCATGATTTCGGAGAGCCACACGCGGTAGGGATCGGGCCTCTCGCCGGGCATCGCACGCCAGGGCAGCGCGCGCCGGTGGGCGTCGTACCAGGCGAGCAGTTTTGCGCGAACCTGGTCGGCGCGGATTTTGCCAACCTTGATCTTGGGAGCGGCCATCCGGGTCAGTATGGTACGGATCGATGGTCCGCCAACTGCCAACGGCCGCCGAGGCCGCCCGCATCCTGGACGAAAAGCGCAGCCGGCCCCCGCGCCGGCCGCCGCCGGCGGCCAGCCGCGCGCTCAGAGCGACGCTGAAGGCGCTGGACGCCAAGTTCGGCAAGGGCGCCGACGGCCTCAAGGGCCACTGGAGCGAGATCGTCGGCCAGCAGCTCGCCAGGCGCACCGAGCCGGTGCGGGTCTCGA
>DASYAQ010000261.1:0-30923 GCA_036501225.1 Caulobacteraceae bacterium
CTGCGCGCACCTCGAAAACCCACACGCCGTCATCCACGGCCGTTTCATCCGGCCAAAGTCGCCAGCTATCCCCGTTCATTTCAGATAGGACCCCAGCTCCACCTGTCCTAAGGGTAAGCCGCTCGCCGGACTGCACATCGATGCCGGAGAGTTCGAATAACTCGATTGGGTCGGCGAGCCGAAAGAAAAAGCGCGGGCGTCCGCCGCTACGCTGAACATCGGCAGAGGTCGGCGTACAGGGCCGCGTCACTGAGACCAGACGGAGCGCCCGTTTGGGGTCACCGTTCACGTTCAGAAGCACTTCTGCTTCTCCCGTGTCGCCCAACCCATTCAGGCGCACATGTCGGATTCCCGGCCCACGGAACGCTTGCTCAATGGTGTTGTTTGGCAGGACCACGGCTGCGTTCGTGTCATCGCAAGAGATTCGCAAGAACCGTGGTCGTCCATCATCAATCACGAACGCGCCGACTTCGACCGAGCGTCTGTCAGCGCCATCTTCTACCTCCAGGAAGATGCCTGGACGTCGCAGTCGAAAGCGTGAGACGCCCCCGTCAGTGCGATTGAACGCAACCTCCGCCCAACGGAGAGACTCGTTGGTGACGACGATGCCAGCGCTGCCCACCTGCACTCCGGCCGAAGCAGCAGGATTGAAGTTGTCCGGTACATCGCCCTCCAAGAGGCCCGGTTCGACTTTCCGAAGACCCGGCCAAAGCCAAGCGCTGGGCGCCATGATGAGGGGGCGGTCTTCCCCACGCCTAACGACAGATGCAATCAGCGGATCCAAGCGGCTGCCCCGTTGGGCTTGGTCCACTACGACAGTGCCTTCATTTGCAGATGTGAACACAACGGGTAGCCGAGCGATCCCGAGCGAAGGGCTCTTCAAGACCACGTCCAATTCCTGTCCCCAGCCTGATCTCGCCTCGTTAGACAGTGAAACCGACAAGCGAAGAGGCTTCGAACCGAACACCGGTTTACCCCCCAATTCCGTGACAGGTTCAGACTCCCAATCTAGGCGGGGCTCGGTGTGTCCCACGACCTCGCACGCGACGCCGTCGCGGAATACCGCTTGGAGCGCCTCGCCATCAGCGATCTCTAGCCCGAGGCTAGAGAGACCGTTGAGCAAGCGTTCTGACCGACGCTCGCCAACCTCAAAGGGGGTGCGAGCAAGAAGCCGCAAGGGTCCAGCCGGGGCCTGCATGGAGCAGCGCTTTCCGGCTCGCGTTTCAAACACGAGTACCTGTGCGCCGGCCCACAGCGTCAGCCTTCTGCCTTGGGGCTCACCCAGGTCTTCTGGAGGGTCCCTAATCGCGGACACGATCACCTGATCTTCGGTCGATATCGGCAGCTCTTCGCTCGGGCGCAGGACGACCTCCCCCTCCCAAGATCCCGTCACCGTCCAGATCCAGCCTGGTGCATTCTGGGGAGCGACCAACAGTATCTCGTCGTCCGCGAACACTATCACCAAGGGCGGTCCTAACCGGGATCGCGCGTTCTGCGAGCCAATAGCCGTAGCTCTAATAGCCTCCTGAAATTCGCGCTCGAAGCGGCTAACCGGCACTGCGCCCAGAGATAGACGGCCATACGCCCGGGCATGCCATGCGAGCGTGTCAGCGCGTAAAACCTTCGAGAGTTTGGTGCGCGCCTGGCTTTGGAGAAGTTCAACGAGCGACTGCTGCCATTGATCGGCGCCGTCAGGATCGAACGGATCTGGGCTCCCCAGATCCCGCTCAGTTTGCTGGCAGGCGGCGGCCAGGGTTGGCAGGGCTATGGTTGGGGGCCCTGCCTGCAAGGCATATTCCAAGACTCTAAACCACGTGCTTGCATCTTCCTGCTCGGTCCGCGCCAGGACAGGCAAACCCAATCGCACGCACGCCCTGCGAAACGCTTTGTAGAGCGCCTCCCGGTCTTTCGAGGAGAGCGAGCAGTCAAGCTGACGCTCCAGGTGGGGATAGAATTCACCCTCGCCTTCTCTGCCGGTATCCCGCTGGGCGATGCCTGCCAGATAAGCGACTGTTACGGCTGGCAGAGCGTTGAAGGCCGCCTCAAGGATTTCGACCGGATGGTCGTCGAGGAGATTGCCGCGCAAGACGTTTTCCACGCGGGGAGGCAGATCGTGTTGCCCGAGAAAAGGGGAGGCGTCGATCGCTTTTAACTGTTCGCGAAGCGCCAATTCGGCGGCGGCCAGCGGTTCGTTATTCGCGAGCCGGACCGCGGCGGCAGTAGATGTGTTCACTGACGCTCCCCTACTTCAGGTAGTAGGCGGCTTCGGTGGCGCAGCCGTCAAGAGCTAAGCGCCGTCTTGATGCGGGCGCCTCGGCGGCCAGAGAACAGTTTTCGGAGTAATCAACACCGGTCCGAGCAATGCTCTAGGAGCGGTGATGTGGCTCGCCCCTCGCTTCGATCAATGTCCAGTCCCCAGACCCGCGACAACCACGCGCCGTTGCAGGAAGCCTGAGACACTGATAGCGAACCCCGTCGGGCCGAGTCCGGCGCCCCTAGCGTGGAACTGGTCATGCGTCGCCCAACGATCACTCGCAGCGGTTCGCCGGCGAACTCGCTGATCTGGGACATCCTGACCTTCGAGAAGCTGCTGACCGGCCCGGTCGTGCACCTGATCTACTGGTCGGGCCTCGGCATCATCGCCCTGATCGGGTTTTCGGCGATCGGCGCGGCCATCGGCCTGGCGATTCGCGAAGCCAGCCTGATCAGCCTGCTGCTCGCCATCCCGGTCCTGGTCGGCGGCCTGCTGATCGTCACGGCGCTGACGCTGATCTGGCGCGGCGCCTGCGAATTCTACGTCGCCATCTTCCGTATCAGCGACGATCTGCGCTCGCTGCGCAAATACGAAGACTCGCGCGGCGAGCCGCCGGTCGCCCTCTAGCGGCCGTCTCGCGAAAGCGCCGATGCGTTCCGAGCCTTTCGATTTCAAAAGCGCCAAGGGCCACACCCTCTCCGCCCGGCTCGACCGGCCGGACGGGACGGCCCGCGCCTTTGCGCTCTTCGCCCACTGTTTCAGCTGCGACAAGACCGCCAAGGCCGCCGTCCGCATCAGCCGCGCCCTGGCCGACAGAGGCGTGGGCGTGCTGCGCTTCGACTTCACCGGCCTTGGCGACTCCGAGGGCGAGTTCGCCGGCGCCGGGTTCTCCTCCAATGTCGAGGACCTGCTCTTCGCCGCGCGCCACATGGCCGACCATGGCTGCGCGCCCGGCCTGCTGATCGGCCACAGCCTTGGCGGCGCCGCGGTGCTGGCCGCCGCCGCCGATATCGCCTCGGCCAGGGCGGTGGCGACCATCGGCGCGCCCGCCGACCCGGCCCACATCCTGCACCTGCTGGACAAGGCCGGTCTTGCGGCGATCGAGCGCGACGGCCAGGCCGAGGTCAGCATCGGCGGCCGACCGTTCACCCTGGACCGCCGCTTCATCGACGACGTGCGCATGCAATCGCTCGCCGCGCGCATCCCGCACCTCGGCCGCGCGCTTTTGGTGCTGCACTCGCCGGTGGACCGGATCGTCGGCATCGAGAACGCCTCGGCGATCTTCCTGGCCGCGCGCCATTCCAAGAGCTTCGTCTCGCTGGACAAGGCCGACCATCTGCTGACCAGCCCGGCCGACGCCGACTACGCCGCCGAGGTCATCCGCGCCTGGGCGAGCCGCTATGTCGGCATGGCCGACGACACGCCCGCCGAGGCGTCGGATGGCGCGGTCATGGTCGAAGAGACCGGCGCCGGCCGGTTCCAGGTCCAGGTCGCGGTGCACGGCGCGCGCTTCTTCGCCGACGAACCGGCCGATGTCGGCGGCCTGGGCTCGGGGCCCAGCCCCTACGAGCTGCTCGCCGCCGGACTGGGCGCCTGCACCTGCATGACCATCCGTCTCTACGCCGACCGCAAGGCCTGGCCGCTGGAACGCGCGCGCACCAGCGTCCGCCACGAAAAAACCGCCGGCCGGACCCCGCCGGACACCTTCACCAGGCTGATCGAACTGGACGGTCCGCTCGACGCCGAACAGCGCGCCAAGCTGTTCGAGATCGCCGACAAATGCCCGGTGCACCGTACGCTGGAAGGCGGCGCCCACATCGTCACCGGCGACCTCGCCGCCGCCCCGCTCGACCCCGCCGCGGTCAAAGCCGCGGCGGATGAGCATTTCCACGACATGAAGGCCGCCTGCGACACGGACTGAAACCCTCTTCCAGAGGCAGAGGTGTCAGGCGGCGAACCCTTTCTCCAGCGCGACCAGCATCGGCTTTGGCCGGCCGTCGTCGTCGAACAGCAGCGGGGCGTCCCAGGGCGGGCTGGGGTTTTCCTTGGCGCTGCGCAGCCAGCTGTCCTTGTCGCGCAGGCCCCAGGTGGTGAAGGCGAAGCGCTGGGCCGGCTTGAGCCTGGCGAAGGCCTCGCCGATCTCGCCGGCCAGGCGGGCCTGGCGTTGGACCAGCTCGTCGCGCGAGGTGAACATCGCCTTGGCCCAGTTCAGCGAGATATCCAGTTCGGAGACGTGGATCGGCAGGCCCATGCTGGCCAGGTCGGCGATCGCCGCGGTGATCGCGCCCGGCGCCAGGTCGGCGAACAGGTGGCTCTGATTGCCGAGCCCGCCGAGCGGCGCGCCGGCCTTCAGCAGGGTCTCGACCATGCGCAGATAGGTGGCGCGCTTCTTCGGCAGCCGCTCCAGATAATAGTCGTTGATCAGCAGGAGCGCGTTCGGATCGGCCTCGTGCGCGATGTCATAGGCACGGCGCATATAGTCGATCTGGCCGCCGAGATTGCGGCTCCAGAGGCAGTCGCGCAGCCCCTCGCCGTCCTCGTTCACCGCCTCGTTGACCACGTCCCAGGCCACCGCCTGATCCTTGTAGCGGCCGGCGACGGTGAGGATGTAGTTGCGATAGGCGTCGGTGAAGACCTTGCCCTGGCCGTCGATGCGGGTGAAGGCGACGGCGTTTTCCGCGTACCAGACCAGGGTATGGCAGAAGAGCCGCATCCCGTGCTCGCGGGCGAAGGCGGCGATGGCGTCCGGCGCGTCGAAGCGGAAGGTCCCGTCGTCCTTGAGAACGTACTCCATCTTCATCTCCCACTCCGGCGTGATCTGGGAGAAGTTGCGGGTCAAAAGGGCGGCGAAGGCGGGGTCGGGCAGGTTGCCGCTGGAGACCGCGCAGCCGACCGGGAATCGGGCGACCGATTTCAGCGGCGCGGCCTCGATCGTCTCATCGAGCGCCCTTGGCGTCTGGCCCCGCGAGGGCCGGCCGCAGGCGGCCAGCGCCGTTGCGGCCAGGCTGGCCAGGACGCCGCGCCGGGCGAGCGCCGGTCGCGGCGGCCTCATCGCGCCTTCCGTCGCAGGCCGAGTTCATCCAGCGCGACGGTTTCGCGGCGGGATTCTTCCTTGACCGCGGCCAGGCGCGCGGCCTCGGCGATGTGTTCGAACCGTTTCAGCGCCTCGAAGGCCTCGGCCAGGGCGTCGCGGGCGCCGGCCTCTTCAGCCGTCAGGGCGGCGATCTCGCCTTGCGCGGCGGCGCGGCGATTGCGCATCGCCTGCAGGAAGCCCGCGCGGTACCAGCCGGCCTGGGCGTCCTGGTCGGCGCTGACGATCTCGGCCTCGGATTCCGCCGCCAGGATGATCAGGCGCAGCTCGGCGTCGCCGCGCCGCGCCACCACGTCGGCCAGGCGCCGCTGCAGCGTCTCCACCTCGTAGCTGGAGATGCGGATCAGCGACTCTTTCCAGCTCATGCCGCTTCACCGGCGAGAATGGCCTCGAGCCGCTGGAAGCCGTCGTCGAGGCTGGTCGCCTCCTCCTTGTCCTGGGTCAGGAAGCTCTCCAAGGCCGGGTTCAGCAGGATGGCGCGGTCGACAGTGGCGTCCGAGCCGGCGCGATAGGCGCCGATGCGGATCAGGTCTTCCATGTCGGAATAGGCCGCCAGGGTCTGGCGCGCCCGGGTGACGATCTCGCGCTCATAGGGCCGCTGGCAGGCGGGCATGGTGCGGCTGATCGACTTCAGCACATTGATCGCCGGAAAGCGGCCGCGTTCGGCGATGGCGCGCTCCATGACGATGTGGCCGTCGAGAATGCCGCGCACGGCGTCGGCGATCGGCTCGTTATGGTCGTCGCCGTCGACCAGCACGGTGAACAGGCCGGTGATCGAGCCGGCCTCGCTGCCATCGGGGCGGATCGGGCCGGGGCCGGCGCGCTCGAGCAGCTTCGGCAGTTCCGAGAACACCGTCGGCGTATAGCCCTTGGTGGTCGGCGGCTCGCCCGCGGCCAGGCCGATCTCGCGCTGGGCCATGGCGAAGCGGGTGACCGAGTCCATCAGGCAGAGCACCTCCTGGTCCTGGTCGCGCAGGTATTCGGCCACGGCCAGCGTCATGTAGGCGGCCTGGCGGCGCTTCAGGGCCGGCTCGTCGGAGGTGGCGACCACCACGATGGCGCGCTTCAGCCCCTCCTCGCCAAGCGTCTCCTCGATGAACTCGCGCACCTCGCGGCCCCGCTCGCCGATCAGGCCCACGACAACCGCGTCGCAGTCAGCCTCGCGCGCCAGCATGGAGAGCAGCACCGACTTGCCGACCCCGGAGCCCGCGAAGACGCCCAGCCTCTGGCCGCGGCAGCAGGTGGTGAAGACGTTCATCGCCCGCACGCGCAGGTCCAGCCGCTCGCCGACCCGGCCGCGCGCGTGAGCGGCCGGCGGCGGGGCGCGCAGCGGATAGGCGGCCGGTCCCTGCGGCAAGGGCCCCTTGCCGTCGATGGGTTCGCCGAAGGCGTCGATCACCCGGCCGCGCCAGGCCATGGTCGGGCGAACCGTCGCCGCCTCGGGCGCGATGCGGATCTCGGCGCCGGGCGCGACCCCCTCGACCGGACCGAACGGCATGAGCAGGGCGCGGTCCTCGCGGAAGCCGACCACCTCGGCCGCCAGCGGCGTATTGGCCCGCCGCTCGATCAGTGCGCGGGCGCCGACGGCCAGACGCGTCAAACCGCCGCGCGCCTCGATCAGAAGCCCGCTCACCGCCGCGACTCGACCCGAAACGGTGAGCGGATCGATGCGTTCGACGGCGGTCAGAAGGTTGCGCAAACCTTGACTCTCCAACAAAAAGGAGTCCTTGCGCCGTTGTCGCGCAACGAGTTTAAATTGCCGTGAAGATCGCGAGTGGCTTGGTGGATTCTCAAGGAATCCAATGACAAAAATAGTTAATGCCAGCGCTTGCGACGCGAATCCAAATCACCCTAGATTCGTTTTCGAAAGGTTCACGATTAACCAAGTTTAAAGGTCCTTAAGACTTAAATTGGCAGGTGGACTTTCGGGGCGGGGACCGAGTTTCCGTAATTATTCGCCGCCTTCGTGCGGGGAGGGGCTAGATGCGGGTCTTGTTGATCGAGGATGACAGCGCCACGGCGCAGAGCATCGAGTTGATGCTCAAGTCCGAGGGATTCAACGTCTATACGACCGACCTCGGTGAGGAAGGCGTCGATCTGGGCAAGATCTACGATTACGACCTGATCCTGCTCGACCTCAACCTTCCGGACATGAGCGGGTTGGAGGTTTTACGCACCCTGCGCGTCGGCAAGATCAACACCCCGGTGATGATCCTGTCCGGCACCTCCGAGATCGACACCAAGGTGAAGACCTTCTCCGGCGGCGCCGACGACTACATGACCAAGCCGTTCCACAAGGACGAACTGGTGGCGCGCATCCACGCGGTGGTGCGGCGCTCCAAGGGCCACGCCCAATCGGTGATCAAGACCGGCGACATCACGGTCAATCTCGACGCCAAGACAGTCGAGGTGAACGGCGCTCGCGTGCACCTGACCGGTAAGGAATACCAGATGTTGGAACTTCTTTCCCTGCGCAAGGGCACGACCCTGACCAAGGAAATGTTCCTGAATCACCTCTATGGCGGCATGGACGAGCCCGAGTTGAAGATCATCGACGTCTTCATCTGCAAGCTGCGCAAGAAGCTGGCCGCCGCCACCCACGGCAAGCACCATATCGAGACCGTCTGGGGCCGCGGCTATGTGCTGCGCGATCCGCAGGAAGCCCTCGACGCGGCCACCGTCGCCGCCTAGAGCATGATCGGTTCAGGCTACCTGAACCGTGAATCATGCTTTAAATTCAAAAGTTTAGAGCGTGACGAGCGCCGAAACCGCTGACACTTTCGGCTGTCACGCTCTAAGCGCGCCGACGACGCCATCTTACCGCGACGAGACCGAGGAACGGCGCCGCGCGCTCGAGGCGGCGCTGCGCGACGCTGAAGCCACACTCTCTTCGAATCCTGACGATCCCGGCGCCCTGTTCGAGCGCGGCGCCTTGCTGGCGGCGCTCGGCCGCGACGATGAGGCCAAGCAGGCCTATCTCGAGGTGCTGCGGCGCGACGTCACCCATTTCGGCGCCCTGACCAATCTGGGCGGCCTGGCCCTGGCCAGCGGGCATAGATCGGCCGCGCTCAGCGCCTACGCCCAGGCCGCCGACCACCATCCCGAGCGCGCGCCGGCCTCGGTCAACCTGGCCAATCTGCTGCTCGAGGACGGCCGGTTCGACGAGGCCCGGCGGCGCTACCAGGCCGCGCTGGCCGCCGACCCCGACTGCGCCGAAGCCCACCAGGGCCTGGGGCTCGCCCTGTTCGCGCTCGGCGAGACCCGCAAAGCCGACCTCCATTGGCGCAAGGGCTTCGCCGGCCGCGAACTGGTGGTCAAACCCTATCGCGGCGGAGGTCCGCCGGTGCGCGTCCTGCTGCTGGTTTCGGGGCTGGGCGGCAATATTCCTACCGCCTTACTGTTGGACGACCGGGTCTTCGCGGTCACCGCCCTCTACGCGGAGTTCCACGACGACTCGCGGCCCCTGCCCGCCCACGACCTGGTCTTCAACGCCATCGGCGACGCCGAGCTGTGCGGCGAAGCCCTGGCCGGCGCGGCGGCGGTGCTGGCGCGGACTACCGCTCGGCTGATCAATCCGCCCGAGGCCGTGCTGGCGACCACACGCGAGGCCAATGCGCGCCGGATGGCCGATCTGCCGGGCGTCATCGCGCCGCGAACCGAACGCCTGGCCCGCGATCGTCTCAACGCGGCCACGCTGACAGCGCATCGGTTGGACTTTCCGCTGCTGCTGCGCTCGCCCGGCTTCCATACCGGCCAGCACTTCGTTCGCGTCGAGGTCGCCGATGACCTGTCGGAGGCGGCAGCCCAACTTCCCGGCGACAGTCTGTTGGCGATCCAGTCCCTCAACGCCGCCGGCGCGGACGGCCTGGCGCGCAAATACCGGGTGATGATGATCGGCGGCGGCCTCTACCCGCTGCACATGGCCGCCTCCGCCGACTGGAAGGTGCACTATTTCACCTCCGCCATGGCCGACCGGCCCGATCTGCGCGCCGAGGAGGCCGCCTTCCTGGCCGACATGCCGAAGGCGATCGGACCGCGCGCCATGGCGGCCCTTCACGCGATCCAGCGCCAGCTGGCGCTCGACTACGCCGGCGTCGACTTCGGGCTGGGCCCGGATGGCGAGCTGCTCTTTTTCGAGGCCAACGCCACCATGACCATCACGCCTCCGGACGCCGACCCGATCTGGAACTACCGGCGCGCGCCCATCGCCCGCGCCCTCGCCGCGGCCAAGGCCATGCTGCGCGGCCGCGCCACCCGCGCCGCGGCGGCCTAGCGTCAAACGGGGACACACACGCCTTATGGCGTCGCCAGTTCGCGTTCACTCGCTTCGATTGACATTCCTAGGGTGGGCTCCAAGAATTGCCGACCGAGAGAGGTTGAGGTCGACCGTCGGGCAGCGCGCCCGGTGGTCAGAACCAAGGCCGAAAACGGGCGGGAGGAGTCCTTGGCGCGGATCAATGGCGGCGTCGCCTTGGCCAAGTCGATGCGAGCGCTCGGCGCGCGCGAGGTCTCGACTCTCGATGCCGAGGGCGAAATCGCCATCCTCGATTACGAGAACATTCCGCCGAGATAGTGACGCCCA
This sequence comes from Caulobacteraceae bacterium, assembly GCA_036501225.1. Classification (GTDB taxonomy): domain Bacteria; phylum Pseudomonadota; class Alphaproteobacteria; order Caulobacterales; family Caulobacteraceae; genus Poindextera. The sequence continues at coordinate 9,928 of DASYAQ010000261.1, forward strand.
TGGATGTGAGCACCGCGAAGACACAGCTTCAGCGCGAAGGTTTCGCGATCATTCCCGGCGTTCTCGATCCTGCTCGCTGCGAGGACCTGCGGGTCCGGTTGTGGCGCGCGGCCGACGAGAGCGAGCGGCGCGGCGCGCCGACCCGCAACCTCGGCATCGATCCCAACGAGCACAATGTCCGCGTCTTCAACCTCCTCGATCTCGATCCGGTGTTTGTCGAACTGATCCAGCATCCGCTCGCCATCGACATGGTGAGTTCGCTGCTGGGGCCGCGATTCCTCATCTCGAACTTCACCGCCAACATCGCGCTGCCCGGCTCGAAGTCGATGAAGCCCCACTCCGACCAGTCGATCGTCGTCCCCGAGCCCTGGTTTCAGCCCTGGTCGATGAACATCATCTGGTGTCTCAACGACGTCCACCTGGCGAACGGCGCGACCCTCTATCTGCCGATGAGCCACAAGATCGCCTGGGCGCGCGAGGCGCCCGACGATCCGCGCGCGGGCATGCAGCCGTTCAAGGCCCCGGCGGGCGCCGTCATCGCCATGGACGGCCGCCTTTGGCACACGTCCGGCGCCAACGAGACTGAGGCCGAAGAGCGGGCGATGCTCTTTGGCTACTACGCCCGCGATTTCATCCGGCCTCAGACAAATTGGAACGCGGCCCTTTCGGCGGCGACGATCGCGTCTCTCTCGCCTCGGATGCACGGATGGCTCGGTCTCGGGCCGACGGCGAACATAGGCCTGGCCGCCCCGCTCGCGATCCACGCGCAAAGGCAGGCGACCTGATGAGCCTCGCCCAAAAGGGCAAGACGCGCGGGCTCGCGGGCGCGCTGCCTGCGCCGACGCGCCGATTGGAGCAGGGTCTCGCGGACATCCGCGAGCATGGGCTCGCCATCGTTCCAGACGTCTTGACCGGGGACGCGCTCAGAAGGACGCGCGAAGCCCTCTACCGCGCGGCGGAGCAGGACCGCGCGCGCGGCCGCGAGCAGAAGTTCGCGCTGGACTATGCGCACGACGACACCAACCAGCGCGTCTGGAACGTGCTCAGCCGCGACCCCTTGTTCGAGGACATGGCCTTCCACGCGGCGGCCGTGGCGCATGTGAAGGGGGTTCTGGGCTGGCCTGCGCTGCTCGGCAATATTTCGGCCAACATCACCGGTCCCGGCGGCGGCGAAATGGTGCTGCACGCCGACCAGATCTTCGTGCCCGAGCCGTGGGCCGACGCGCCGCAGGGGCTGAACGTCACCTGGTGCCTCGACGACTTCACCGAGGCCAACGGCGCGACCCGCTTCGTGCCGGGAAGCCACCGGCTGAACCGCGCGCCGGGCCCCGCGGACCGAGAGGTCGAGACCGTGGCCATGCAGGCGCCCGCCGGGTCGATCGTCGTGTTCGAGAGCCGGCTTTGGCACAGGACCGGCCACAACCAGACGGCTTCCGAGCGCCGCGCCGGCGTCTTCGCCTGGTACACCAAGCCCATCTACCGAACGCAGGAGAACTGGTTCCTGTCACTCAAGCCCGAGATTCGCCAGTTCGCCAGCGACGAGATGCTGGTACTGCTCGGCTATAGGACCCAGGGCTTTGGGCTGGTGAACGGCGCGTCCCCGGCCTGAGAGATCGAGTCGTTTCGCTCCGTAGACGCTCACGCAGCCGCGCCTGCAGCCGAAGCCGCAGGCCGGATCGTTGTCGAACGTCAGGCTGTTCGGTGGCAGGGTCGCCAGGACGTGTCCGCTGGCGGGGGTCCGCGGCGACCGAGTGCGCCTCGGTCGCTGTCTGCAGGTTCTGAAGCCAGCTGTTGGTGTCTGCGTCGATCACCCCCAGAACCGGACCCGCCCAGGAGATGTCCAACTGCTCAAGCGGCCGCCCGGGCACGGGAATGGTCGCCAACAGGCGCAGGTCGCCCGCGGTCGGACCTTTCGACGGGTTGGTCGCCTGGGAAATCCCATAGGCGGCCAGCCCCGCGGCGATCACCACCGCGACGGCCGCGATCGCGACCCTGCCAGGTCGCATGCCGGCGCTCCGTTCGCGGCGACGGGCTCAATCGGACAGCTTTCGCGCCGCATCGGCGGCCGCCTCGGCATGCGCGGCGTCATGGATCGCCTGGTTCTTGGCCAGGTGGGCGAACATCTGGATGCCGAACCCGCCATCCAGGTCGTCGGTGATGCGCCGCTTCCAGGGCCGCCGGATGATCTGTGTGGTCAGGCGGCGCGTGACCCGCGGCTGGCTCATGATGTGGTCGGCCAGCTTCCAGGCGCGAGCCAGAAGCTGATCGCGTGGCAGCACCTCGTTGACCATGCCCCAGTCCAGGGCGGTGCTGGCGTCGATGCGCTGGCCGGTCAGCAGGGCGTAGGCCGCCCGCTTCACGCCAAGCAGCTCTTGCAGGCAGCTGTGGATGCCGTCGCCCGGAACCGAGCCCATGTTGAAGTGCGGGTCGAAGATCACCGCCTCCTGGGCGCAGAGTGTGAGGTCGCACATCAGGCAGATTTCGGCGTGAGTGGCGTGGCCGTTGATCACCCCGATGGTTGGGATCTCCAGGTCGTTGACCAGGGCGCTCACGTTTATCCGCCCATCCTTGTAGGCGTATTCGTAGGCCCAGTGCTGCAGGTCCTGGCGCTCCAGCGCGAAGCCGTCGGGGTCGAGGGCGGCCATGAAGTGCTCGCCCGAGCCGGTGAGGATCAGCAGTTCGTTCTGCGGATCGGCGCCGATGGTCTTGAAGAGCTGGCCCAGCGCCCGATGGTTCTCGACGCTGAGCTGGAGGGAGCCGCCCAGGGTGTGGGCCTGGGCCAGCAACACGCCATCGGCGCGCCGCTCCAGCTTGAAGTGGTCCTTGAAGCGATCCCTGTAGTCTTCGAATTTGGGCGTCGGCACGAACGGGCTGAGCGACATGGCCTTATCTCCCTGGGGGGTCGGTCTGAGCTGGATCGCGGGTCAGGCGCGATCGATCTCGGTGAAGCAACTCCAGTCCTTGTCCTGCCAGCCGCGCGCGACGGCGGCGTCCAGCTTGGCGCGCAGCGCCGCCGCGCTCGACAGCCGCAGGCCGACGGCGTGCGCGGCGTCGAGCATCAGCCGGACATCCTTCAGCCCGCCGGACGCCGTGAATCCTACCGTATCGAAGTCGCGCTCGCCGATCTTGGCGATGTATTCCCGGGTGCCCGGATTGCCGAAGAAGCCGGACAGCATCTGCGGGACCAGGTCCGGCGGCAGGCCCGACTTCTCTGCCCAGGCCAGGGACTGGCCGATCAGGTCCATGCCCGAGGCGCCGAGGAAGTTGGCGATCAGCTTGGCGACGGCGGCCTGACTCTGGCGTTCGCCGACCACCACCAGCCTGGGCGCATAGGCGGTGATCGCCGCCCGTACGGTCTCGATCGCATCGGCGTCGCCGGCGACGAAGGTGACGAGCTGCGCCGCCTCGGCGGCCGGAACGCGGCCGACGACCGGGCCGGCGACGTAGCGGGCCCCCGCCGCCGCGTGCAGCCCAGCGAGTTCGTCCGAAAGGCCAGGGGAGACCGTGCTCGCGCCAACGTGGACCGCGCCGGGGCGCAGGCCGCTCAGCAGACCGTCCGGCCCGGACACGACGGCCCTCAGCGATGCGTCGTCAGCCAGGCTTGAGATCAGGATGTCGGCGGCCCGGGCGGCGGCGGCCGGCGATTCAGCCAGGCTCGCGCCGGCGGCGCACAGCGGCGCGGCCTTTTCGGGCGATCGGTTCCAGGCCACCAGCGGGTAGCCGGCCCGCTGCAGGTTCGCGGCCATGGCGATCCCCATCTTGCCCAGGCCGAGGAAGGCGACGGGCGGCTTGCCGGTTGGAGGCATGTTGAGGTTCCTTGACGCCTTTCGATCGGCCGCGTCGGCGGCCATGAGAACACGTAGAATCCGATGCGCACTCGGATTTAGCCACTCGTGTTCAGCCCTCGGTCGCTCGGTGCCTGTCGCAGGCCACAATTTATTGTAATGTAAGACTCTTTTCGGTCAGAGCGCCCGATCCGCCAGGGCCGGGAAGACGCGGTGGAACTGTCGTCTCGGATTTATGTCGGACCGCCCGCGGCTCGGCGGAGGGCGCGGAATCAATCTCGCGCCAGACACCGCGCCACATAGGCCTGCGCAAGGTCCGCCAGTTCGAATTCGAGCGCCTGAGGACTGACCCGGGCGCCGCCTTCCATCGCCCAGGCGCGAATGGCGCCGATGATCGAGCGTGTCAGCACATACAGACTTTCAGGGCTAAGCCGGCCCGCGACGGCGCCGTCCGTTGCGAGCAGAAGGGCCGCGATCTTGTCGACCGGCTGCGCCAACTCCGCGGAGAGGCCCCGGGCGATCATGGTCTCGATCAAGGCGCCGCGCATGCGCTGACGCCCGCCGAACCCGCGAATCATGGCGCGTATCAGCGTCCGGGTGGCCGCCTCGCCATCCACCCCATTCGTCGATGCGACCGCCTTCTGCAGGGTTTGGAAGGTCCGATCGAGCTCCTGCCGCGCCATAGCGACCAGGATCGCATCCTTGGTGGGGAAGTAGTCGTAGATCGTGCTCAACCCGTAGCCCGACACCTCGGCGATCCGCCCCGTCGTCAGACCCCGCACGCCATCGCGCTGCAGGATGAGCGCGCTCGCCTCGAAGATCGCCTTGACTGTCTCGATCGACCGGGCCTGCCTGGGCGTGCGGCGCACCCGCGGCTTGGCCTTTCTCTGTGTGGTCACGACCCGGCCCGCCCCTGGATGACCGCTGTTTGCCATCTGATCCTGGGCTACCGCTCGCGGATTGGTCCACCGGTTTTATTGATCATAAGACCGTCTTGAGCGGCGGCGCGGGCTGTCGCTCACGGACAAGGCCGGCCGGCCTGTCTGAGGTCCGACCCGGACGGCAGCACCGCATGGCGACCGCGGTCAGCGCCGGCGCGCGCGAACCCGGCTGGGTTCCATGGTGTCGTAGCGATCGGGAATGAGGCGCGCGAGAACCAGGCTGAAGGTCGTCAGTGCAACCGCGGCCATGCCGACGGCCAGCAATGGATCGAGCATTTTGCCCCTCCTCGAGTCCAATTCACCGTGAAGGTCAACGCGGCAAGCCGGCGAGTCGATCCGCACACGCCGCAAGAGGCGCCAAACCTGGCGATTGCGCCTCGTGCGATCATCCGGCGCCCAATTCGACGGCGATTGCGCTCTTTCGGAGTGAGCGACCGGGGCGGCGCCCACGGGCTCGGCCGCCGTCGGCGGTTTGAGGCCGGTCGCTCGCGCTGTTCCGGCATGGCGCAAATTCGCTTGGCGGCGCGAGTTGGCGGGGCGCATGCTGGTTTGGCGCGCTTGTGGGGAGAGTCTCGATGGCTGACACCGGAACGACGCTGGCCGAGGAGGCGCGGGCCAGGGCCTATGCGACGCCGCTCGAGGACTTCCAGGTCCACGCCATCGACCACTTCACCTCCGACACGCTGTGGCCGTGGTTCGAGCGCCTGCGCGCGGAGGACCCGGTCCACTATACGGCCGAGAGCGAATACGGCCCCTACTGGTCCATCACCCGCTTTACCGACATCGTCGCCTGCGAGAGCGACGTGGCGCGGTTCTCCTCGTCGCAGAAGCATGGCGGCATCACCCTGTTCGAGCCGCCGGAAGGCAGCGACCCGGCGCAGCGCTCCGAGGAACGGGCGAACTTCATCGCGCTCGATCCGCCCCGCCACGACGCCCAGCGCAAGGTGGTGTCGCCGCTCTTCTCCACCCCTTCGCTGCTCGAGCTGGAGCCGCTGATCCGCGAGCGGGCGGGCGCGATCCTCGACGAGTTGCCGATCGGCGAAGAGTTCGACTTCGTCGACCGCGTCGCCGTCGAGCTCACCAGCCAGATGCTGGCGACCTTGTTCGACTTTCCGTTCGAGCAGCGCCGTCTGCTCCCACAGTTCTCCGACCTGCTGCTCTCGGGCCCCGCCGACACCGAGGAGGAAAACCAGCGCCGGCAGGCGCAGATGTTCATGACGCTGAACACCTTCATCCCGCTGTGGAACGAGCGGCGCGGCGATGGCCATCGCAACGACCTGATCTCGCTCTTGGCGAACGATCCGGCGACCGACGGCGGCAACACCCCCGAGAACTATATGAGCAACATCATCCTCTTGATCGTGGCCGGCTCGGACACCACACGCCATTCGATCACCGGCGGCCTCTTGGCCCTCAACCAGCATCCGGCCGAGTACGCCAAGCTGCGCGCCAACCCTGGCCTGCTGGACAGCGCCGTGCCGGAGATCATCCGCTGGCAGAGCCCGGTGGCCTACATGCGCCGCACGGCGCTGAGCGATGTCGAGATCGGCGGCAAGACCATCCGGAAGGGCGAGAAGATCGCCATGTGGTACGTCTCGGGCAACCGCGACGAGACCGCGCTGGAGCGGCCGAACGAGTTCATCATCGACCGCGAGCGGCCACGCCAGCACGCCGCCTTCGGCTTCGGCATCCATCGCTGCCTTGGCCAGCGGCTGGCCGAGATGCAGCTGCGCGTGGTCTGGGAGGAGATGCTGCGGCGCTTCCCGGTGATCGAGGTGACGGGCGAGCCGACGCGGCTCACCTCCAGCTTCGTCAAGGGCTACACCCGGCTGCCGGTGCGCATTCCCGCCTGAGCGGAGTCACCGCGCGATCCGGGCCGCCGAGGTCGCCGGGCCAGTGGTGCGCCGACCGCGCTGCCTGATCACCCTGGAAACTAACTCACAGGATGATATATGCCCCGCGCGTCGAGAGGCTATTAGATCGCGATGTTCCCGCACGTCCTTAGGTTCGCAACCATGCGATTTCGACCATGACCGACGACACGGCCGGCCGCGCGGACCTGGCGCACGCCGATGAGGGCCATCGCCTGCCCTTGTCGCTGCTGTCGCTGCTGGCGCTGGCGCTCGGCACGGTCACCGGGCTTGGCGCGGTGCTGTTCCGCGATCTGATCGGCCTGATCCACAACCTGTTGTTCACCGGCCACGCGGTGATCCACTACGACGCCAACGTCTTCACCGCGCCGGCGCCGTGGGGGCCCTGGGTGATCCTGGTGCCGGCGATCGGCGCGGTCGGCGTCACCTTCGTGGTCTCGAACTTCGCGCCCGAGGCCAAGGGCCACGGCGTCCCGGAAGTGATGGACGCCATCTATTTCAAGGGCGGAGTGATCCGGCCGGTGGTGGCGCTGGTCAAGTCGCTGGCCTCGGCGATCGCCATTGGCTCGGGCTCGTCGGTCGGGCGCGAGGGGCCGATCATCCAGATCGGGTCGGCGCTTGGGTCGACGCTGGGGCAGATCGTCCGCATGCCGGTCGGCCAGCGCATCGCCCTGGTGGCGGCCGGCGCCGGGGCCGGGATCGCGTCCACCTTCAACACCCCGATCGGCGGGGTGATGTTCGCCATCGAGCTGATGATGCCAGAGGTGAGCGTCGACACCTTCCTGCCGGTGGCGATCGCGACCGGCGCGGCGACCTTCGTCGGCCGCTGGTTCTTCGGCGACGCCCCGGCCTTCCGCGTACCGCCGCTGCAGGCTCTGAGCATCGATCCGAGCGCGCTCGTCGTGCTGGTCCTGTTCGCGGTGCTTGGCGCCCTGACCGGTGTGGCGGCGGCGGGCTTCATTCACGGTCTGCACTTTTTCGAGGACCTCTTCGACCGCATCGGCGGCCGCTACATACGTCACATGCTGGGCATGCTGCTGGTGGGGGTCTTGATGTACGTCCTCTTCGTCGGCTTCGGTCAGTACTACGTCGACGGGGTCGGCTACGCGACGGTCCAGGCGATCCTGACCGGGCAGCTTTCGACCTTCTGGCTGCTCGGCTTGCTCTTCCTCTGCAAGGCGCTGGCGACCGGGCTCAGCCTGGGGTCCGGCTCGTCGGGCGGCATCTTCTCGCCGTCGCTGTTCATGGGCGCGGCCCTTGGCGGCGGCTTCGCGGCGCTCTTGAACGCGATGGGCCTGCCGATCACCCTCAGCGTGCCCGCCTTCGCCATGGTCGGCATGGGCGCCATGGTCGGCGGCGGCACCGGTGCGGTGATGACCGCCGTCGTCATGATCTTCGAGATGACCCTCGACTATTCGATCGTCATGCCGCTCATCGTCGCCGTGGCCATGAGCCTTGGCGTGCGCCGGGTGCTGTCGCGCGAGACCATCTACACCCTGAAGCTGGTGCGGCGCGGCCAGGCCATCCCGAAGGCCCTGCACGCCAACATGTTCCTGGTGAAATCGGCGCGCCAGGTGATGGACCCCGACGTCCAGGTGCTGCCGGCGGAGGCGAGCTTCGACGACTATCTGCGCCAGCCCGAACATGCCGGGCGGCTGCGCTATGTCGTCGTCACGCAAAAGGGCCGGCTCTTCGGCGTGATCCGTGTCAACACCGGACTTCGTCGGGGCCTGGAGACCACCCAGACCGGGGTCACCCTCGGCGAGGTGGCCAGCCGCAACTTTGTCGTGGTGCCTGAAGACGATGTCGCCGCCGACGTTATCCGACGCATGTGGCGCAAGGACGCCATCATGGCGGTCGTCGTCCGCGGTCACGGCGTCCCGCGCGGCGGCGACGTCGCCGGCGTGATCACCAAGGAGCACGTCGCCGACTCGGTCGCCGACAGCATCAAGATCTATCCGCGCTGATTTGGAGCGCGCTCCAGAGGCGCCGCAAGGCCCACAGACGCGACCTTGCCGGAGCCTTCAGCGTTGTGAGCACCTAGCCGCGTTTGGCGATCAGGACGGAGTTGAGGCCGCCGAAGGCGAAGGAGTTGGAGACCAGCGCCTCGGCCTCGAAGGCCTTGGTCTCGCCCAGCGCCAGCGGCAGGTCGCATTCCGGATCGAGGCCCAGATAGTTCTGGATCGGCGGGGCGACGCCGTCGCGCAGCGCCAGCACCCCGAGCAGGAACTCGATGGCGCCGCCGGCGCCGAGCAGGTGGCCGTGCGCCGACTTCGTCGCGATCACCCGATGCCGGTCGAGGCCGCCGGTGAGGATGCCGCGCATCACCTCGGTCTCGGTCTTGTCGTTCAAGGGCGTGCCGGTGCCATGGGCGCTGACGATGACCGGCGTGTCGGTGGGGATGCCGGCCTCGGCATAGGCCGCGCGCACCGCGGCGCCGGCGCCTTCGGCGCTGGGCGCGGTCAGGTGGCCGGCGTCCGACGAGCCGCCGCAGCCGATGATCTCGGCATAGATGGTCGCGCCGCGGGCGCGGGCGTGGTCGAGATCCTCCAGCACGAGGGTCGCCGCGCCCTCGCCGAGCACCATGCCCTTGCGGTCGATGGAGAACGGCCGGCAGGTGTCGGTGGCCATGGCCTGCAGCGCCAGCCACGAGTACCAGGAGCCGAAGTTGAGGCTGGCGTCGCAGCCGCCGGCGATGGCCAGCTTGGTGCGGCCGGCGCGGATCATGTAGGCGGCCTCGGCGATCGCATGGGCGGACGACGAACAGGCGCTGGAGATGGCGAAGGCGACGCCCTTGATGCCGAAGATCATCGACAACTGGCTGACCGCGGCGCTGCTCATGGTCTTGGGGATGGTCAGCGGATGCACGCTCGACTGGCCCTTGAGCAGGATGCGGACATAGCCTTCTTCCATCGTCGTATTGCCGCCGCTGGCGCCGCCATAGACGATGAAGGCCCCCGCCAGCGTCGCCGGCTCGGCGATCAGGCCGGCGTCGGCCAGGGCCTCGTGGGTGGCGACGACGGCGAAGGCGGCGACCGGATCGAGCTGGGCGGTGACCTTGCGGCCGGCATAGGCTTCCACCGCCGTGGTATCGAGGCTGTCGATGACCGCGGCGGGTCCGTCCTTGATCAGCCGGTCCTGGTCCGGGTGCGCCTGGTTGAGCCGGCGGATGCCGCTGGCGCCATCCTTCAGCCTGGCCCAGTTGGTCGCAACGCCCTGGCCGAGCGCTGAGACGCAGCCTAGGCCGGTGACCGCGACGCGCACGCTCATGTCTTGGCCGCGGGCTCCGCGGCGGCGGGGCCTGAACCGGCCGCGGCATTGGCTTTCACGGCGATGATGTCGACGAGCTGCTGCACGGTGGTGACCCCTTCGAACTCGGACTGTTCGAGCACGATGCCGAACTTGTCCTCGAGCGCGAAGACGATGCTGATGATGTCCAGCGATTGGATTCCCAAGGACTCCAACGTCGCGTCCGGCGTCAGCGCCGACCGCTCCACGAGGGATTCCTCGGCGATGACATCAAGGATGCTGTCTTGGCTGACCGACATTCGACTCCTCGCGGGTTCAGGATGACTGGACCGCCTTATAGGTCATCATAAACGCAATCACACCCATCCTTCGAAAGCTCGGCCATGCGGCGAGCGGTCCAGGTCCGGCCGCAACGCGGCGGCGAGCGCGGCCTCGCCGGCGCGCAACGCGCGCGCGACGCTCGCGCCCTTGACTCGCCCGGGCCGGCGATGCAACCAACCTGCAACCGTTGAGAGACCGCGCGGATGGTAATCGCCGGTTAGCTATGACTCGGAAAGGCGCTGCCCAGATGAAACCCGGTGAGCAAGTTCACACGCCCAACCGCCTCGATGTGGCGCTGGGCCTGCGTATCCGTCAAAGGCGCAAAGCCCTGAGCGTGTCGCAGACGGCGCTCGCCGATGCGATCGGCCTGACCTTCCAGCAGATCCAGAAGTACGAGCGCGGTTTCAACCGGGTCAGCTTCTCGCGGCTGGTCGATATCGCCCATGCGCTCGACTGCCGGGTGGTCGACCTGATCGGCGACCTCGACGACGCCAGCATCCCCAGCCCGCTGTTCCGTCAGGACACCGCCCATCTGCGCGAGGCCGGCGCGCCGGACCTGTTGGCCGCCTACGCCGCCGCCCCGCCCACCCTGCGCAAGGCGGTGCTGAAACTGGTCCTGGAGATCGCCAAGGATCACCGCGCCCGTGCCGCCGAAGCCGAACCGGAAGCCCAGTCGCACAAACGCGTTGGCAAGCGCTGAGTTCTGGCGACCGCCGCCTCTTCTTATCCGCGCCTTGCTGACGGCATGGCGTGTCTTGCCGCCTCGGCCTCGCTGACTTACAGCACTCAACGGCAACGCTTTACTTCGAAGTTACTCGACACACGTCAAGTCTATGAAATCCTAACGTGTGTTAAGGCGGAACCTTTGTTTCTTGAGCCGGTTTTTCTTGTTAATGAACCCGGACTCCAAAACCCCCATTGTCCTGGTCGCTGAAGACGAGGCCCTGGTTCGCCAGTTGAGCGTCTGCGAACTCGAGGACGCCGGCTATCGCGTGATCGAAGCCGCTGACGCCGGACAGGCGATCGCGATCCTCGAAACCGGCGTTCCGGTCGATGTGCTGTTCACTGACGTGAACATGCCTGGCGAGATGGACGGCATCCGCCTGGTTCGTCTCGTGCACAGCCGTTGGCCGGACGTCGGGCTGATTGTCACGTCGGGACGAGCCGACATTCCGCCGGAAGACCTGCCCGACGATGGACGGTTCATCCGCAAGCCTTATCGGCTCAGCGAAATGAGTGAAATGGTCGGCCGAATGACCGCCTCGCGGTAAGCGCCGCCATGCCCGCTGGAACTTTCGCCCCCGCCTTCCGATTTAGGAATCGAGGTGCGACCGTGGGCCAAAAACCGATCATCGCTCTGCTGACGGCGACGTTGCTGACGGCGCTCGCCACGGGCGCCCGCGCGGCGGATATCTGCCAGGGACCACGGCCGGCCGGCGGCGTGGCTGTCCACGGTCCGGTGCTGGCGGTCCCGGACGGATCGAGCCTCTGCGTCGCAACCGACGCTTCCCCTTCGGCCTGGGTCAGGATCCCGCTGTCACAACTGCAGACCACCCGCCCGGCGCTTATGGCCGCCGCCTTCGGCAAGAACGCGACCTGCTCCATCGACGCCCAGGGCCGCGGGTCCTGCATCATTGAGGGCCAATCCCTCGCCGCCACCCTGCATCAGCCCGAGATCGTCGACGCCGCTGTTGGCTGGCGCTGAGCCCGTCCGGCTCGACTCTTTCCCTGACCTGAACGTTTCGGTGGAACAGGCGCGCCCGCGCATTGTTCTTCGCCCATCGACCTTCGTTGCAAGAGGCCAGACCGATGAGCGATATCCATCTGAAGAGCGCCGATCGCGCCGCCGAGACCGAGCGCCGCATCCAGGCCGGCCGTGATCGGCAAGACCAGCAAGCCAAACGCAAGGGCGGCAGGACACCGGCCAAGGCGATGCAGGCCGGCGCGCGCGTCTATCCGGAGCCGCCCTTTCCGAAACAGCATCAGCCCAAGCCGGGCCATGAGGCCAATCTCGATCCGCAGCCCATGTACGATGCGCCCTTCTACAGGGGATCGGGGAAGCTGGAAGGCATGGCCGCCTTGATCACCGGCGGCGATTCCGGCATCGGCCGGGCGGTCGCGGTGCTGTTCGCGCGGGAGGGCTGCGACGTAGCCATCGCCTATCTCGATGAACACCAGGACGCCGAGACCACCCGGCGGGCGGTGGAAAAAGAAGGCCGGCGCTGTATCCTGATCTCCGGCGATGTGGCCGAGGTCGGCTTGGCGAAAACGGCGGTCGATGCAACGCTCGAGGCGTTCGGCCGCCTCGACGTCCTGGTCAACAACGCCGCCTTTCAGGAGCATGTAAACGACTTCGAAGACCTGACCGAGGAACAGTTCGACCGCACGCTGAAGACCAATCTCTACGGCTATTTCCACCTGGCCAAGGCGGCCGTGCCGAAGATGAAGCCGGGCGCCGCGATCGTCATGACCGGTTCGGTCACTGGCCTGCTCGGCAATAGGGACCTGCTCGACTATGCCATGACCAAAGGCGGCATCCATGCCTTCACCCGCTCGCTGGCCACGCATCTGGTCAAGAAGGGCATCCGGGTCAACGCCGTGGCGCCCGGACCGGTCTGGACGCCGCTCAATCCCGCCGACCAGCCGGCGGACGCTGTCGCCAAGTTCGGCGCCGAGACCCCCATGAAGCGCCCGGCCCAGCCCGAAGAGATCGCGCCGGCCTATGTCTTCCTGGCCTCGCCGCAGTGCTCCAGCTACATCACCGGCGAAATCATGCCCATCATCGGCGGCTATACCGGCGGCTGAGGGACGCTTGGCGGGCGGGCGACAGAAGCCCGTCTCAAGCAACGTTCGGCGACCGCCAAGTCTGCGCTGAACAAGTTGAAATCGTGTGGTATTGAACAGGCGGGGGGCTTCGCCGCATCTGCCGTCGGTCGGGAACCGGCGACGCGTGAGTGGGGGCTCGAGGGGGTTGATTGTTGGGCGGGATCGCGGCTGCGTCAGCCCCAGGCGACTATGCGCAATAGCCGCCTGCGTGGTGTTTCTGGGCTTGGCCGGCGTCGCTTCGGCCCAGGATCTGCCGCCGGCCGCGAACGGCGGCAAGGGACCCAGCCGGGTCGAGGATCTGCGCGATCTTTCGATCGACCAGTTGTCCCAGATCCAGGTGACCTCGGTCAGCAAGAGCCCGGAGGCGCTGAGCGACGCGGCGTCGGCGATCTATGTCATCACCCACGACGACATCGTCCGCTCGGGCGCGATCAGCATACCGGAAATCCTGCGTCTGGCGCCGAACCTCGATGTCGTGCAGACCAGCGCCAGCAGCTACATCATCACCGCCCGCGGCTTCAGCGGCAATAATGCCGACCAGAACTTCACCAACAAGCTGCTGGTGCTGATCGACGGGCGCAGCGTCTACACGCCGCTGTTTTCCGGGGTCTATTGGGACATGCAGGATGTCCCCGTCGAGGACATCGACCGCATCGAGGTGATCAGCGGACCGGGCGCGACGCTCTGGGGGGCCAACGCCGTCAACGGCGTGATCAGTATCGTCACGCGCAAGTCGAGCCAGACCCAGGGCGGCGTCATCGATCTCGCCAGCGGCAGCCTGGGCTCGAGCCTGAGCCTGCAATACGGCGGCCGGATCGGCGACGAGCTGACCTATCGCGTCTATGCCAAGACCTTCAACGACTTCGATACGCTGACCGCGACCGGCGCGCGCGCCGGCGATGCGTGGTCCAGGCCGCAAGGCGGCTTGCGGCTGGACTGGACGCCGACCACGGCCGATACGGTGACGCTGCAGGGCGACGGCTACAAGGGCGCGGAAAACGACCCCGGTCAGCCGAACCAGGACATTGCAGGCGGCGATGTTCTCGGCCGCTGGAACCACGTCTTCGCCAACGGCTCCGATCTGCAGGTCCAGGCCTATTACGACCGGGTCGACCGCGGCACGTCCGGCGCCAGCGCCGGCTTCACGGTCGATACCTATGACCTGGATGTGCAGGACAGCCTGGCGCTGGGCGGCCGCAATGACGTCGTCTGGGGCGGCGGCCTCCGGTCGGCGCACTACACCATCAATGGGACGGCGACGCTGCTGTTCCAGCCGGCGAGCCGGACGCTCAACCTGGCCGAGGCCTTCGTTCAGGACACTTTTTCGATTACGCCGACGCTGAAGCTGATCGGCGGCCTGAAACTGGAGGACGATCCCTATTCCGGACTGGCGGTGCTGCCGGACGTGCGTCTGTCGTGGAAGGCGACCGAGACGGTGTTGCTGTGGGGCGCGGTGTCGCGGGCGATCCGCTCGCCGACGCCGTTCGACCGCGACGTCATCGAGAAGATCGGGCCCCTGGTCTTCCTGGTCGGCGGTCCCGACTTCCAGCCGGAGACCCTGACCGCCTATGAGGCCGGGACCCGGGTCCAGGCCTTCTCGCGCCTGTCGTTCGCGGTCTCGGCCTACTACAACGCCTATGACCACCTGAAGACCGTCGAGGTGGCGCCCGGGGGCTTCCTGCCGATCCGGTGGGGCAACATGATGCAGGGCTACACCTACGGCGTCGAGGCCTGGGGCGAGTATCGCGTCGCGCCGTGGTGGCGGCTGGCCGCCTCGTTCGACGATCTCGAGGAACACCTGACCTTCAAGCCGGGCGCGAGCCGCCTGCTCGGCGTGGCGGCGGCGGGGGACGATCCCGAACAGCAGGCGTCGATCAGGTCGTCGATGGACCTCGGGCCCCATGTCACCTGGGACGCGGACCTGCGCTATGTGAGCGCGCGGCCGGACCCCGCCGTGCCGTCCTATGTCGAACTCAACAGCCGGATCGGGTGGGCCGTCAACGACCACGTCCAGCTGTCGCTGTCCGGCTTCAACCTGCTGCACGCCTATCACCTGGAATTCCCCGCCTCCGAGGCCAGCGCCGTGCCGCGCAGCTTCCTGGCCGAAGTCCGGCTGCGTTTCTGACCGTGTCGCCCGGTGCGCCAGCGATGACCTTGGCCGGCGCCCTTCGGCTCGCCGTCGCGGCGCTGGTCGTTTCGGGCGTCGCCGCGGCGGCCCAGGCCCAGGAGTCGCTGGAGACCGCGGTCAAGGCCGCCTACCTCTACAAGTTCGCCCCCTTTGTCGAATGGCCGCAGGCCGCGAGCCGCGCCGGCCAGCCCTTCACCGTCTGCGTCGTCGGCGCCGATCCCTTCGGCGCGGTGCTCGATCGCGCCGTCGCCGGCCAGAAGGTCGGCGACCGGCCGATCGCCATCCTCAGGCTCGCCGCGGCCGCGCACGACTCGCCTTGCGAGATCGCCTTTCTCGGCGGCTCGCGCGGACAGAGCGTCAAGGACGGGCTTTTGGTTTTGCACGGCGCGGCTGTGCTGACCGTCACCGACGGATCGCCAGCGCCCGGCGTCGTCGACTTCGCCCTGATCCGGGGCCACGTCCGGTTTCGCGTCGACGACCAGACCGCCGCCGAGGACGGGCTGACCATCAGTTCCAAGCTCCTGAGTCTTGCCGTATCGGTGAGATCCAGGAAGCCGTCGGGATCCAACCCATGACCGACCCATTCCGCGTTTCCGATCGCCTGCGCTGGCTCTTCGTCCTGGCCAGCGCCATCGTCCTGGTCGCCGCCAGCCTCGCCGTGGCCCTCTATGACGAAAGCCAGTACCGGCTGCGAACCACCGAGGCCGCCAACGCCCAGGCCGGCGTGCTGGCCGGCACCGTGACCGCCGCCTTGGCCTTCGGCGATCATGAAGCCCTGCAGGAATATGTGAACGCCCTGCGGGCCAATAACGACGTCGACGCTGTCGGTGTCTTCGACGACCAGGGTCGGCGCGTGGCCAGCTTCAGTCGCTCGCACATCTCCGACCAGCTTGCACAGGTCAGGACCCCCGCCGCCGCGCCCGGCCAGGTCATTGTCTTCGCCCCGGTGGCGCAGGGCGGCGTCAGGCTGGGGACGGTCTATCTGCGCGACCGCATCGAGCCGGTCGAGCGCCGGCTCGGCCGCTACATCGCCCCAGGCTTCCTGGTGCTGATGGCGTCGCTGATGTTCGCGGTGATGAGCCTGGACGCCCGCGCGCTCAGGCTGGCCAACCGCGACCTGCAAACCCAGATCGAGGAGCGCGAAAAGGTCGAGGCCGCCCTGCGGCAAAGCCAGAAGATGGAGGCCATCGGTCGGCTGACCGGAGGGATCGCCCACGATTTCAACAATATGCTCGGCATCGTGATGGGCAATCTCGACCTGTTGCTGCGCCGGTTTTCCGAAGGCGATCCGAAACTGGTGCGGCTGGCCGAACACGCCATGGAAGGCGCCAAGCGCGCGGCGGCGCTCACCCAGCGGCTGCTGGCCTTCTCGCGGCTGCAGCCGTTGCGGCCGACCTCCGCCGATATCGCCAAGACCGTCAATGACATGACCGACCTGCTGCGCCGTACGCTGGGCGAGACCGTCGCGGTGGAAACCGTGTCGGCGGGCGGGCTTTGGCGCGCCCATATCGACCTGCCGCAGCTGGAGACGGCGATCGTCAACCTGGCGATCAATTCGCGCGACGCCATGCCCGATGGCGGCAAGCTGACCATCGAGACCGGAAACGCCTATCTCGACCGCGCCTATGCCGCGGCCGACGAGGAGGTCAAACCCGGCCAGTACGTGATGGTGGCGGTCACCGACACCGGCGTCGGCATCGCCGCCGCCGTGCTTGGCCAGGTGTTCGAGCCCTTTTTCACCACCAAACCGACCGGCATGGGAACCGGCCTGGGCCTGAGCCAGGTGCACGGCTTCATCAAGCAGTCCGGCGGCCACGTCCGCATCTACAGCGAGGCCGGGGTCGGCACGACGGTCAAGCTCTACCTGCCCCGCTCCCAGACCGATCTCAACCGCCCGGCGGCAAGCGCCATACGCTCGCGGGCCCCCGGTCGCCGCGACCTGACCGTGCTGGTGGTGGAGGACGAGATCGGGGTGCGCGAATTCGCCGTCGAGGCGCTGAGCGAGCTCGGCTACGACGTGATCTCGGCCGATGGCGCCAAGACGGCGCTCGAGCAGCTGGACGCGCACCCGGAGGTCGCCCTGATGCTGACCGACGTGGTGATGCCGGAAACCAACGGCCGGGTTCTCGCCGAGGAGGCCCGGCGGCGCCGGCCCAAGCTGCGCGTGGTGTTCATGACCGGCTATACCCGCAACGCCATCGTGCACAACGGCGTGGTGGACCCGGATTCCCACCTGGTGAGCAAACCCTTCACCGTTGTCCAGCTCGGCGCGGAGCTGGAGGCGGCGCTGGCGGAACCGTTCTAGGCCGCCATCGCCTCGGCTTCGCCGGCGTCGACATCGCCTGGAACGCGTTTGCGATTGCCCGGAACGGCGCTAAGCCGCTCGGGGCTTTTGAATGAGGCGCGGTTGAATCGTCTGACCCTATTCGCCAAGGGCAATCTCGATCTGCGCGATACGCTGCATTCGCTCAGGCTTGGCGGGACGCTGGGCTGGAACGGGGTCAACGAGATCGTGCGCCAGCGCCATCCGGGCTGGACGGTCCGCTTTCGCCATGAGACCTGGTCGCGCTCGGATGCGCTGCTCGAGGCGACCGGCGCCATTCCCGCCGAACTGGCCGCGCGCGACCTGCCGCTGTCGTCCCACCCTGCCGCCAGCCAGTTCAGCACCGCGGTGTTCGATACCGACGCCGATGCCATCGTGCTGTCCATCCAGCCCGACCTGATGATCTCGCTGGTGCGCAACCGCCGCCACGGCTACCTGTTGCTGCCGTCCGGATGGCCCGACTGGCCGCCCAAGGACCAGGCCTGGATTCGTGACGACTTCGAGAGCGCGCCGGCGCTCAGCGTCGCCGAATCGATGACGGCTTTCACGCGCATCGTCGAGCGAATCCGGGCCCGCACCCAGGCGCCGATCCTGATCTACAACGTCTCGGCGGCCGTGCCCGGCGACCAGATCCACGCCCATCTGGGCATGGAGGACAGTTTCGCCACCCGCATCCGCCAGTTCAATCTCGGCCTGATCGAACTCTCGCAAAAGACAGGCATATCGGTCATTGATGTCGACGCCATTCTCGCTCGGGCCGGGGCCGATCGCTTGAAACTGGACGCACTGCATCTCAACCCCGAAGGTTGCCGGCTGGTCGCCGCCGAGGTGGTGCGCGTGCTCGAGGATCTCGGCCTTTTCCAGGCGGCCGAGGCTGCGCCGTGAGCCTGAGCGTGGTCATCCGCAGCCGCGACGAGGCCGATCGCCTGAGGCTCACCCTGGCCTCGCTGACCCGGCAGACCGCCGCGGTCGAGGTGGTGGTGGTCGACGATGGATCGACCGATCACACCGCCGCCGTCCTGGCCGAGGCCGGGCCGAACCTGCAGCTGGTCGTCGTCCGCCATGCGGCCGCCAAGGGCCGCTCGGCCGCCTCCAATGCCGGCGCGCGGGCGGCCTGCGGCGACATCCTGCTGTTCCTGGACGGCGACACGCTGGCCGGGCCGGACCTGGCCCGGCGCCACATCGAACGCCATGCGGGCGGCCCCGGCCTGGTCGGGCGCGGCGAGGTGCTGCATCTGCGCTGCACGCGCTTTCTCACCGACCCCGAGACCGGGACGCCCAGGCCGGGCCAGGAGGCCCGAATCGGCCGGCTCGCGCCCGACGAACTGGCGCGAATGCGGGTCACGCGTGACCAGGTGCTGGAGGATTTCGCCGCCATCCACCGGCGCGCCGAGCCGGGCGTCTATCCGGGCGCTGGGCCGAGGCGGCTGCACGAGATCGAGATGCAGGCGCTGCGCCACCGGCCCGACTGCACGGTGCTGTGGGCCGCGGCGAGCGGATCGAACCAGTCGGTGGCCCGTGACGCCTTTCTCGAGGTCGGCGGCTTCAACGAGGCACTGGACATCAACGAGCACCGCGAACTGGCGCTCAGGCTGTGCGCCGCGGGCGCGAGGATGGCCGCCGTCGACGCCGCCTTCTGCTACCACCTCACCCACCGCAGCGGCTGGCGCGATCCGCTGTCCGAAACCCATTGGGAGGCGGTGTTCTACGCCGCCCATCCCACCCTGGCGGTCAAGCTGCTGGCGGTGTTCTGGGCCAGCCTGGCGCCCGGTCGCCACCTGCCGCCCGAGGCGCGCATCGGCTCGCTGGCCGAGCTGGAGGCCGCCGCGCGCGGCGCAACCGGCGTCGACTATGACGCGGTGCGGCGCGGGCTCGGCCTGCCGGCGCTGCCGCCCGCCGGGGCGCAGGCCTCGGCATGACGACGCCGGCCCCGATCCGGATCGAGGCGGAGGTGGATCCTTGCGAGCATCCGGCCATGCTGGCCGGCGCTCAGCAGCTGGCCCAGGCGTTGAATGCCGCGACGGGCGCCGACTGGCCGATCCAGCTGCGCTACTGGGAGCGCGGCGCCGCACCGGCGACTTCGCAGCCTGGCAGCGTCATCGTCCTGTCGCTGCTGGCCGACGTCGACCGCGACGAGCCCTTCGTCGAGACCGAGGCGCGCTGGCGCGCCCGGCTGGCGCAGCTGGCCAAGGGCGCGGCGCCGGTGCTGATCTGCACGGTCTTTCGCGCGCTTGCCGATCGCCGGGCGCCGGGTGGGCTGCAACGGGTCGAACGCATCCGCCGGCTCGACCGCATGGCCGCGGACCTGTCGCACGACCTTGGCGCCACCGTGGTCGACATCGACCGCGCCTTCGCCCATATCGGCGGTCGCGTGCTGAAGACCGACTATCGGCTGAGCGGCCGGCTGGCGGCCGAGGTCGCCGGCCACGCCCTGGTGTTGTGCATCCTGTCGCTGGCGCTTGACGAGGTGGTCTCGGCCGAGGTGCAGGACCAGGCCAGGACCTTCCAGGGCGGCCTGCGCGAGATCAACACCCTGGTCAGCCGCCGGCTGGCCGCGGGCTGAGCATGGAGCCGCTCGCCGCGCTGAAATCCATGCTGCTGATCCGCCGTTTCGAAGCGGCGCTCGACGCCAGGCCGGACCACGGTTTCCAGCTCTATTCCTCCGGCGAAGAGGCGGTCGCCGTCGGCGTCTGCGCGGCGCTCGAAGCGGGCGACCAGCTCTTGTCCAGCGGCCGTTCCATCGGCCCGGCCCTGGCGCGCGGGATCGATCCCGGGCTGGTCATGGCCGAACTGCTCGGCAAGGCCACCGGACCCAGTGGCGGCAAGGGCGGCCGCGGCCACCTGGCCAAGCCGGAGCAGGGGTTTTTCGGCGCCCATGCCGTGGTGGCCGGCAATATCAGCATCGCCGCCGGCGCGGCGCTGGCCGCGCAGCTCGACGCCAGGGGCGGCCTGGTGGTCTGCATCTTCGGCGACGGCGCCTGCGGGGCCGGGGCGCTGCACGAGACGCTGAACATCGCGGCGCTGTGGCGGCTGCCGCTGCTGCTGGTCTGCGACAACAACGGGCTCTCGGTCTCGACCCCGCGCGCGGCGGCCCTGGCGCCGGCGAAGCTGTCGGACCTCGCCGCGCCCTTCGGCGTGCCGGCCGCGACCGTCGATGGGATGGACGTGCAGGCCGTGGCCGACCAGGCGGCCGAGTTCGCCGCGCGAGCGCGGTCCGGCGCCGGCCCGGCCTTGCTGGAGTGCCTTTCGGAACGGTTCTTCAGTCACTCGACCGCGACGCGGGAGACGCGCTCGGCCGAGATCATGCGCGGCGTGCGGGACCGCTGCCCCATCCGCCACTACGCCGACAAGCTGCGTCTGACCGGCCAGCTTGGCGAGGACGACCTGCGCCGGATCGAAGGCGAGGCGGATGACCTGGTCGCCGCGGCCATGGCCTTCGCCGACGCCTCGCCCTATCCCGACCCGGCCGAGGCGCTCAGCGATGTCGTCTGAGGTCGTCAAGCTCTTCTTCCGCGAGGCCATAGCCCGCGCTGTCGGCGAGGAGATGGCCGC
>DASYAQ010000262.1:0-7805 GCA_036501225.1 Caulobacteraceae bacterium
TGGCTTCTGTCCCGCACGGCTGGCCGGCCTCGAACAGGGCCGCGGCCTTGTCGACCATCAGCGAGGCGGCGGTCATCTGCACATAGGCCCGCGCGATCGGGAACTGGACGCCCTGGTTCTCGCCGATCGGACGGCCGAACACATGTCGGTCCCGGGCATAGGCCGAGGCGCGATCGATGAAGAACTTGGCGTCGCCGATGCATTCGGCGGCGATCAGGATCCGCTCGGCGTTCATGCCGTCGAGGATGTAGCGGAAGCCCTGGCCCTCGACGCCGATCAGGTTCGCCGCCGGCACCTTCAGGTCCTCGAAAAAGAGTTCGGTGGTGGCGTGGTTGATCATCGTGCGCACCGGCCGGATGGTCAGGCCGGCGCCGACCGCCTGGCGCATGTCGACCAGGAGCACGCTCATGCCGTCGGAAGGCCTGGCGGCCCGACCCCGGGCCGTGGTGCGGCAGAGCAGCACCATGAGGTCGGAATGCTCGGCGCGACTGATCCACAGCTTCTGGCCCGAGACCACGTAGTGGTCGCCGTCGCGCCGCGCGAAGGTGGTGATGCGGGTGGTGTCGGTGCCGGCGTCCGGCTCGGTCACCCCGAAGGCCTGCAGGCGCAGCTCGCCCGAGGCGATCCTTGGCAGATATTCGGCCTTCTGGGCGGCGCTGCCGTGGTTCAGGATCGTGCCCATGACGTACATCTGCGCGTGGCAGGCGCCGCCGTTGCAGCCCGAGCGGTGGATCTCCTCCAGCACCGCCGCCGCCGCGGTCAGGCCGAGGCCCGAGCCGCCGTATTCCTCCGGGATCAGCACAGAAAGCCAGCCGGCCTCGGTCAGGGCGGTGACGAATTCGGTCGGATAGCGCCGCTCGCGATCCAGCGCCTGCCAGTAGGGGCCGGGAAAGCGGGCGACCAGCTTGCGCACGCCCTCGCGCACCTCCGCAAAGCTCTGGTCGGCTTCAGGATCCATGGCGATGCTCCTCGAGAACCCTGGTGTGGCCACACTGGAAAGGTTTGATCTCTAGCCCCCGATCGGCGTCAGCGGCGAGCGCCAGTTTTGCGGGTCGATCCGTTCCATGTCGGTGACCGTCAGTTTCCGCTCGGCGGGCACGCACAGCATGTTCATAGACGAGACATTGTTGAAGACGTCCTCGCCGACCGCGTTGAAGTTGCTCGGGCTGAACAGCGGCGCGACGTGCCAGTACTGGGCGTAGCCAAGCGCGTCGATCAGGGCGATCAGCTCCGCCTGGTGCGCCGCCCGGTCGTTCTCGACATAGAGGATGGGCCGGCAGCGCGCGATGGTGGCCATGGCGCCGCGCAGGACGCCGACCTCCCAGCCCTCCACGTCCACCTTCAGCAGGCCGCAGTCCGGCAGCTCCAGGGCGTCCAGCGGCCGCTGGCGCACCATTCGCCCTTCCCGCCAGGGCTCGCCGGCGCCTTCCGCCGGGCGCGGCGAGACCGAGCCGAAGTTTCCGGCCACGCCATAGTCGACCGGCGGCATCTCGACCACCCCGGCCGCCGGCCCCAGCGCCTCGGGATAGGCGGTGACATTGGCGATCTCGTTCATGGTCAGGTTGGCGCAGAGCAGCTGGAAGGCCCGCTGCTGCGGCTCGAAGGCGATCAGCCGCCCCGGCGCGCAAGCCCTGGCCAGCATCACGGTGTGGGCGCCGATATTGGCCCCGGCCTCGACCACGGTCATGCCCGGCCGGACCAGCTGGCGGAACACATCCGCCTCGGCCTCGCAGTACTCGCCATAGAGCTCCAGGCTGCGCGTGATGTAGGCGTCGGCGCGCAAGCCCCACATCGGGCCGTGGCGGGTGGCGTGCAGGACGCTGTCGAACGGTGGGGTCATCGGCGAATCCTCGGGCGTAGACGAGCCAGTCTAGCCCGCGCTGGTCGTCGCCTCACTCTATCCGTAAGCTGGCCGTCAGGGGGAAACGGCCAATGAAGCTGCTCGGGACCATCTTTCTGCTCGCTCTGCTGGGGGCGGGCGCCGCGCGCGCCCAGTCGTCGGACCTCTCCTGCAGCAATGGCTCGTTTCCCGCCGAGCGCGCCATCGGTTTGGCCAGGGTCGGCGGCGGCGACCGTCTGGTCTTCCTCAAGGACAGCGACGGCTGCCCCAACGCCCAGTCCAGCTGCCTGCAACGCGCCTATGTGGTCGGCGACGACCAGCTGCTGACCGGTCGCACCTATGGCGCCTACGTCTGCGCCTTCTATCCCAGCCCCGGCGGCGGCAGCGCCGGTTGGGTCCCGAGCGCGCGGCTCTCGGCCCTGCCCGTCGATGCATCGCCGCCGCTCGCCGCCTGGACCGGACATTGGGTCAATATCGACGACACGATCGATTTGAAGGTGAAGGGCGCCGCCCTGGTTGCGGACGGAAGCGCCTACTGGCCGTCGGCCCGCCCCCCGGCGTCACAGTTTCCGGGCGGCCCGAACGTGGGCGATCTGAGCGGCAGCGCCACGCCGAAGGGCAATGTCGTGGTCTTCACCGACAACGACCCGAACGGCTGCACGGCGACCGCGACCCTGGTCGGGGCCTTGCTGGTCGTCGCCGATAATGGCGGCTGCGGCGGACAGAACGTGAGTTTCAGCGCGGTCTATAAGCGCAAATGAGCCCGACCCGGGCCGTCGAGGCCGCATTTGGCCCCGTCCGCCGACGAACCCGAAGCGGTGCGCGCGCCCGCCGGCGCCGCCCACGCAAGGTGACGCGCCATCAGAGCGCCGCTATTCTTCGCTGAAGTCGAGTGGGAGTTCGGGAAAAACCATGTCGCGACGCGCCGCCCTTGTCGTCCTTTCCGCCCTGACGCTGGCCGCCTGCGGCACCACGCGCGGCCCGAGCTATCCGGCGCCGCCAATCGCCGAGCCGCCGCCGCCGCCCGCGCCTGGCGCCATCGAGGGTCACGGCGCCTTCCGGCTGGCCGATGGACGCGCCAGCTGCGCCGGCTTCTCCGTCGCCCTGATGCCCGACCGGCCACGCTATCGCGCCCGCTTCCAGGCCCTCTACGGTTCGACCGGGCGGGTGATGGAGCCGGTCGCCGAGGTCAAGGCGCGCTCGGCCAGGCTGCCCGCCAGCCCCGACACCGCCCCGATCGCCTCGGCCTCCTGCGACGCGCGCGGCGAGTTCGCTTTTCCGAGCGTGGTGTCGGATCGCTATTTCCTGATCATGCACGTCAAGGTCAGGCCGGCCCAGGTCGGCCACGACGATTACGTGCTGCTGCAGCCGGTCAACGTCATCCCAGGCCAGACCACGGTGGTCGCGCTGGCGCCGTGATCGTCGTCAGCGACGACATCGCGCTCGAGGAGCGCGAGCTGGAGGAGCGGTTCATCCTCGCCTCCGGGCCGGGCGGCCAGAACGTCAACAAGACCTCGAGCGCGGTGCAGCTGCGCTTCGACGCCCGCGGCTCGCCCAGCCTGCCCAACGATGTCAGCGCCCGCCTCCAGCGCCTGGCCGGCAGCCGGCTGACCGGCGACGGCGTCATCGTCATCACCGCCGCGCGCTTTTCAAGCCAGGAGCGCAATCGCGCCGACGCGCGCGAGCGCCTGGTCGAGCTGATCCGCAAGGCGGCGGTGCGCCCGGTGACGCGCAAACGCACCAAGCCGACCCATGCCTCCAAACTCCAGCGGCTGGACTCAAAGACCCGGCGCGGCGAGATCAAGAGCCGGCGCGGCAAGCCCGGCGTGCACGACTAGCCATCCGCCTCGCTCGCCGTTAGCTTCGCGACGCCGCGAATGGTGCGTCTGGAAGGGCTTTTGCGATGAAGGTTTCGGTCTTGGCCATGGCGGCGGCGACCCTGCTGCTGGCCGGGTGCGGGCAGAGCGGGTCGCAGTCGGGTCAGGCGAGCGCGCCCGCCGCCCCGGTCCAGCCGACGCCCGACCAGCTCAAGACGCTGCTCGCCGCCCTGCCCGCGCCGTACGACACCGGCGACATCGTCAACGGCAAGTCCAGGTTCACCCAGTGCGCCGCCTGCCACACCACCGTCCAGGGCGGACCGAACCTGACCGGTCCGAACCTCTACGGCATTTTCGGCCGCAAGGCCGGCAGCCTGGACGGCTACGCCTATTCCGACGCGCTGAAGGCGGCGGGCTGGACCTGGGACGCCCCGCGCATCGATGCCTGGATCACCAACCCGCACGCGGTGCTGGCGACCACCAAGATGTCCTTCGTCGGCATGAAGGACCCGAAGGACCGCGCGGACGTCATCGCCTATCTGAAGACGGTGACCAGTCCGCTGCCGCAATAACGCTATCCTTTTCCCGCTCATCCCCGCGCGGGCGGCGACCCAGGTTTTGCTTGCCGGGGCGCCGGATATGGCAGGGTGGGGATTTTTGACACGAAGCACACCAAGCACACTAAGAAGAGCAAGGGTCAGCGCTGACCCTTTGCGTCCTTTGTGTCCTTTGTGGTGAAAAGCCGAGGCCCCGCTTGCGCGGGGATCAGCCGATTTGCGAGCGGCCCGCCCTAAGCGTCATAGCCGGGCAGTTCGCGGTCGAGGCGGCGCAGGCAGGCGGGCCAGAGCAGGTTGCCCATGCCGGCATTGACGCGGTCTTCCTTCGGTGCGGGACGCCCACCGCCCTGGCCGGCGACCTTTTCCTGGGCCGCTTCCGGCGCGATCAGCACCCGGTCGCGGCCGACCGACAGCGCCATCACCAGCTGGGCGCAGGCGCGCTCGAGGAAGAACATGGCGTTCCAGGCCGCCGCCGCGGTGCGGCCCACCGCCAGCGTGCCGTGGTTGCGCAGCAGCATGACCGACTTGTCGCCGAGGTCGTGGACCAGGCGCTCGCGCTCGTCGAGATAGAGCGCGATGCCCTCATAGTCGTGGTAGGCCAGCCGCGGCAGGGTGATCAGCGCGTGCTGGGTCAGCGGCAAGAGGCCCTCGGCCTGGGCGGAGACGGCCACGCCCTGGTCGGTGTGCACGTGGATCACGTACTGGGCGTCCTCGCGCGCGGCGTGGATGGCCGAGTGGATGGTGAACCCGGCCGGATTGATGAAATAGGGCGTGTCCTGGAGGATATTGCCGTCGAGGTCGATCTTGACCAGCGACGAGGCGGTGATTTCCTCGAAGAAATAGCCGTAAGGATTGATCAGGAACTGGTGCTCAGGCCCTGGAATCCGGGCGGAAATATGGGTGTAGATCAGGTCGTCCCAGCCTTCGCGCGCCACCAGCCGGTAGAGGGCGGCGAGATCGACGCGGACCTGCCATTCTTCCTCGCTGACCTTGCCCTTGAGCGAGGTCACGGCGCCGATTGATCCATCCGCCACGGCGGTCTCCTTCCCGAACTGTTCTGGCTCCAAGAGTCGCGCCGACCGACCCCTGCGTCAAGCATTCAGCGTCTCCGCACGCGCGCTTAGTTGGTCGCCAGGATCATGTTGCGCACCAGCGGATAGATCTGGTTGGCCCATTTGCGGCCGCTGAACACGCCGTAGTGGCCGACGCCCGGCTGCAGGTGGTGGCGCTTGCGGTTGGCGAAGATGCCGCTGCACAGGGCGTGCGCCGCCACCGTCTGGCCGACCGAGCAGATGTCGTCGCGCTCGCCCTCGACGGTGAACAGCGCCGTGCGGCGGATGGCGGCGGGATCGACCTTGCGGTTGCGCCAGACCAGTTCGCCCCTGGGCAGCAGATGTTCCTGGAACACCCGGCTGACCGTCTCCAGGTAGAATTCCGCGGTCAGGTCGAGCACGGTGAAATACTCGTCGTAAAAGGTCTTGGCGGTCTCGGCTTCGAGCGTGCGGCGGGCGGCCAGGTGGCTGAACATGTCGACATGGGCGTGCGCGTGGCGATCGACGTTCATCAGCATGAAGGCGGTCAACTGCACGAAGCCCGGATAGACGCGTCGGCCGGCGCCCGGATAACGCCGCGGCACGGTCGAGATCAGCTCGCGCTCGAACCAGTCGATCGAATGGCTGGTGGCCAGGTCGTTGACCTTGGTCGGGTTGATCCGGGTGTCGACCGGCCCGGCCATCAGGGTCATGCTGAGCGGCGCAGCGGGGTTGTCGTCCTCGGCCATGATCGCCACCGCCGCCAGCGCGTGCGCGCAGGGCTGGCAGACCGAGATCATGTGCGCGCCGGGGCCGATGGCCTCCAGATAGGCGATGATGTGGGCGACGTACTCGTCGAACCCGAAGACGCCGTCGGCCAGCGGCGCGTCGCGGGCGTTGCGCCAGTCGGTGATGTAGACGTCGTTCTCCGGCAACAGGGTCTCGACCGTGCCGCGCAGCAGGGTGGCGAAGTGGCCGGAGAGCGGCGCGACCAGCAGCACGCGCGGCTGGTCCGGGTCGGTCGCCTTGCGGAACCGCACGAGGTCGCCGAAGGCGTCGCCGACCACGGTTTCCTCGGTCACCGGCACGTCCTCGGGCCCGATGCGCACGCTCTTGAAGCCGTAGTCGCGGCGATGGTGGGTGAGGCCGGCGCGGGCCAGCATCTCCCAGCCGGCCGAGAGATGCGCCAGCGGCGGCGCGTCGCGCAGCCACGGCGGTCCCAGATCCAGCGCCGCATTGGCCCATTCCGCCGCCATCCGCGCCGGCGCCAGCAGATCCGTCTGGGCCTGAAAGGCTCGATAGCGCATGCGCCCTCGTGGTTCGCCGACCGGAACGGCCCAGGCTTTTCATGCGCCAAATCCCGAACCGGGAGTCGCCGCCTGAACGGATTTGGCGGATGCAAGGGCCGGGCAAGGGGCGCCGGCGCGCCGTGGCGGGCGCCGTGGTCGCTTTGGCGCCCAAAATTCAGCCAATCGGGGCGGCGGCCGGCGCCCCTTGACGCGAGGTTGGACCTCGGCCGGCGATCGGCTCTACGCCAGACACTGACAGCCGAAGAGATCGAGAACACCTTGGCCCTGGCCTCGCTCACCATCAGCAGCCGCAACTATTCCTCCTGGTCGCTGCGCGGCTGGCTGCTGTGCAAGTTCGCCGGGCTGGAGTTCGAGACGGTGATGCTGGCGCTCGACGACGCCTCGGCGCGGGCGGAGCTTTTGCTGCTGTCGCCGTCCTTCCTGACCCCCTGCCTGACCTGTGACGGGATCAAGGTCTGGGACACCCTGGCCATCGCCGAATTCCTCAACGAGGTGCTGCCCGAGGCCGGGCTGCTGCCCGCCGACCGGGGCGAGCGGGCCCTTTGCCGGGCGATCTGCGGCGAGATGCATTCCGGCTTCGCCAACCTGCGCGCCGCCCTGCCGATGAACCTCAGGGCCAGCCATCCGGGCTTCAAGGTCTGGGCCGGGGCGCAGTCGGATATCGACCGCATCGCCGCCATCTGGCGCGAGCGCCTGGCCGCGTCGGCCGGGCCCTTCCTGTTCGGCGAACCGACCGTGGCCGACGCCATGTACGCGCCGGTCTGCACCCGCTTCGCCACCTACGACGTCAAGCTGGACCCAGCCTGCGCCGCCTACCGCGACCGCATCCTGGCCCTGCCCTACATGCGCGAATGGACCGCCGCCGCGCTGCTGGAGCCGGAAGAGGTCGAGGAACTGGACGTCGAATTCTAGAGATCCGCTCATCCCGCGAAGGCGGGGACCAGGCTTTTTTCTCTTTGATTCCCCCGCGAGCGGGAATGTGAGATTTCACCACTAAGAACACAAAGGACACCAAGGGCAGCGCTGACCCTTACTCTTCTTGGTGTGCTTGGTGTGCCTTGTGTCAAATCCTGCGAGCGGCCCGCATTTCATTGGCCCCAGGATAAAAAACCTGGGTCCCCGCCTTCGCGGGGATGTGCGGAACAAAGGGCTCTCTCAGCGGCGGCGCAGGAAGTTCACTGGGCGCATATCCCCCGCTGGCCGGACCTCACGGCGGGTGATGATGGCCGGACCCAGCGCTTCCAACTCCG
>DASYAQ010000263.1:0-2167 GCA_036501225.1 Caulobacteraceae bacterium
CGACAAAACGCAGGCGGAGGAAATAGGCCAGGCCGAAAGCGGCCAGGCCGCCATAGTCGACCACCAGACGGATCGCGCGGTGGGTCGTGGACGTCTTCGGCGTCGCCTCGGTCACGCGGCGTCCAGTCCGACCAGCGTGCGGGAGAAGGCCTGGGCGTCGAAGTCCTGCAGGTCGTCGATCCCCTCGCCGACGCAGATCAGCTTGATCGGCGCGTCCGAGGCCTGGGCCACCGGCACCAGCACCCCGCCGCGCGCGGTGCCGTCCAGCTTGGTCATGACGATGCCGGTGATGCCGGCGGTATTGCCGAAGACATTCTCCTGGGCCAGCGCGTTGCGGCCGACCGTGGCGTCGAGCACCAGCAGCGTCTCGTGCGGCGCCTCCGCATCGACCTTCTTCAGCACGCGTACGATCTTCAGAAGCTCATCCATCAACCCGGTCTTGTTCTGTAGCCGGCCGGCGGTGTCGATCAGGACGACGTCATAGCCTTCCGTCTTGGCCCGCTCGTAGGCGTCGAAGGCCAGGCCCGCGGCGTCGGAGCCGGTGGGGCGCGTGATGAATCCGGCATGCGCGCGATCGGCCCAGATCTTCAGCTGCTCGACCGCCGCGGCCCGGAAGGTGTCGCCGGCCACCACCAGCACCTTGGCGCCGCGCCCGGTGAGGTCGGCGGCGATCTTGCCCAGCGTGGTGGTCTTGCCCGATCCGTTCACGCCGACGAACAGCACCACATAGGGCCGCGGGCCGCCAAGCGCGTCGAAGCGGCCCTGGCGCGGCGCCAGTTCCGCGGCGATCGCCTCGGCCAGGGCGTGCTTCACCTCGGCCTCGTCGGACTCGCGGCCGAAGCGCTGCTCGGCGAAGCGGGCGGTGATGCGGCCGGCCGCGTGGGGCCCGAGATCGGCCTCGATCAGCATGTCCTCGAGCGCGTCGAGCTGCGCCTGGTCGAGCGGCTTCCTGACGAAGGTCGAGACCACCTGTTCCGACATCTGCCGCGACGAGCGCGACAGGCCGTCGGCCAGGCGGCGAAACCAGCCGGGTTTGCGGGCGTCGGCGTCGCTCATCCGGCGGCCCCGTCCGTGGGCGGCCAGGTTTGCGTGTCGTGGTCGGGATGCTGGTAGGTGACCACCTCGGCGACCCAGGGCGAGTCCGACAACGGCGACTCGGGCACACTCGATAAACCCTTAAGCCACGGGACGCGGCCGGCCACACAGAACTGAATGGCGGGCGCCAGCCGCGCGGGGTCATCAAAGGCGCCGATGGCCAGGACCTCCGGCAGCCGGTTCCATTTGAAGGTCAACGGTGTGCCACAGGCCGCGCAGAAGCCGCGCGCGACCTTGTTGGAGCTTTGAAACCGCGCCGGCGCGCCGCGCGTCCAGCGCAGGTTTTTGCCACCAACCGTGACCATGAACGGGCCGCCGGTCGCCTTCTGGCACATGCGGCAATGGCAGATGGAGGCGCGGTTGAGCGGCGTCTCGATCGCAAAACGCACCGCCCCGCATTGACAGCCGCCGGTCAGGGTCTCGCTCATGCCAAGGCTCCGATCGCGCGGGTTCCATTGTGGCCGGTGACCGTGAGCGGAACGATCGCGCCGGTCCGCGCTGCGCCATCGAAAACGATTTCGGTGAAGTCCGCCGCCCTGGCCAGGCCACTCCGTTCGACCAGGGCCTGAACGGTCCGCCCGATCTGCTCGTCCAGATGCCGGCCAAGGCTCGCCGCGCCGGCGCCGCGCAGACGTTCCGCGCGCGCCTTGACCACGGCACGTGGCACCGCCGGCATCCGCGCGGCCGGCGTGCCGGGCCGGGCGCTGTAAGGGAAGACGTGCAGATAGGCCAGGCCCGCCTCCTCGATCAGCGACAGCGTGTTTTCGAACATCGTGTCGGTCTCGGTCGGGAAGCCGGCGATCAGGTCGGCGCCAAAGGCCACGTCAGGACGAACGGCGCGCACCTGGGCGATCAGGGCCAGCGACTGGGCGCGGCTGTGGCGGCGCTTCATCCGCTTCAGGATCATGTCGTCGCCGGCCTGCAGCGACAGATGCAGGTGAGGCGCAAGACGCTGCTCTTCCGCCAGGCAGGCCAGCAGCTCGGCGTCGATCTCGGCGGCGTCGATGGACGAGAGCCGCAGCCGCGGCAGCTCGGGAACCAGGCGCAGGATGCGGCGGACCAGGTGGCCCAG
>DASYAQ010000264.1:0-8783 GCA_036501225.1 Caulobacteraceae bacterium
AAGGTGCTGACCTTCCGCCCCGACCACACCTCGATCACGGTGTTCGAGGTCGACAATGGCACGGTCAGCCTGGTCGAGCGGGGCCCGGAAGCGGCCACCCAGGTGCTTTAGGCGATGCCGGCCCGCGACATCCTGACCGTCACCGAAATGACCGCGGCGGACCAGGCGACCATCGCGGGCGGCACAGCCGGCCTGGTCCTGATGCAGCGCGCCGGCGAGGCGGTGGCCGCCGCCATCCGCGAACGCTGGAGGCCGTGCAAGACGCTGGTGCTCTGCGGCCCCGGCAATAACGGCGGCGACGGCTTCGTCGTCGCCAAGGCCCTGGCCGCCGCCGGCTACGACGTCGCGGTGGCGCTGGAAGGCGACTGGGAGGCCCTGAAGGGCGACGCCGGCCACGTGGCCGCGGCCTGGACCGGCCTGGTCGAGCGGCTGAAGCCGTCCCGGATCGCCGAGGTCGATCTGGTGGTCGACGCCCTGTTCGGCGCCGGCCTTTCCAAGCCGCTCTCCGGCGGCGTCGCCAACGTCCTGCGCGCCGCCGAGGCCAGCACGGCCCCACTGGTGGCCGTCGACCTGCCGTCGGGGCTCTCCGGCGACACCGCCAAACCGCTTGGCTATGCGCCGCGCTGCGACCTGACCGTCACCTTCCATCGCCGCAAGCTGGCCCACGTGCTGGAGCCGGGCCGCTCGCTCTGCGGCGCGGTGGTGGTCGCCGACATCGGGCTCGAGGCGCCGTCGACCCGCCTGTTCGAGAACGGCCCCGACCTCTGGCGCTCCCGCTTCCCCTGGCCGACCACCCATTCGCACAAGCATTCGCGCGGCCAGATGATCGTCGTCTCCGGCGAGATGTGGAGCACCGGCGCGGCCAGGCTGTCGGCCCGCGCCGGCCTGCGCATCGGCGCCGGCCTGGTGACCCTGCTCTCGCCGCCGGACGCGCTCTTGGTCAACGCGGCGCATCTGGAGGCGGTGATGCTTCGCCCCTTCGACACCGATGTCGAACTGGAGACCGCCGCCACCGACGTCGACGCCGCCGTGATCGGCCCGGCCGCCGGGGTGGACGAGGCGACGGTCTCCAACCTCTTCGCGCTGGCCCGCACCGGCGCCGCCATCGTCATCGACGCCGACGCGCTCACCGCCTTCCGCGACGATCCGGAGGAGCTGTTCTCGGTGCTCGACCGCGACGACGTGCTCACTCCGCATCCGGGCGAGTTCGAGCGGATCTTTCCGGGCCTGCTGAAGGCCGCGCCCGAGCGGGTGACCGCCGCGCGCCAGGCTTCGGTCAGGGCGCATGCGGTGGTGCTGCTCAAGGGTCCCGATACGGTGATCGCCGCGCCGGACGGCCGCTGCGTGGTGAATATGAACGGCTCGCCCTGGCTGGCCACCGCCGGCTCCGGCGACGTGCTCACCGGCTTCATCGCCGGGCTGATCGCCCAGGGCATGGACAGTTTCGAGGCCGCCTGCGCAGGGGTCTGGATCCATGCCGAGGCCGGCGCCCTGCACGGGCCGGGCCTGATCTCCGAGGACCTGCCGGGTCTCGCGCCGCAGGTCCTGCGCGCGTTACGGGGTTAAACGGGACAGTGCGTCTTGCACAGCTTGCTGGCGCGCCACATGTAGCCGTCGAGCGCGCCGCATGCGTGGATCCCAGGAGGGAAGCCTGAAATGAAATTCTTGTCCCGCGCCGCCGTGGCGCTTGCCTGCCTGACACTCGCCGGTTCGGCCATGGCCCAGCCGGCGCCCTCGAGCAATCCCGACGCGGTGCAGGCGGGGACCTACAAGGTCGAACCGATGCATACGCGCATCCTGTTTTCGGTGCTGCACCTGGGCTTCACCCACTATTACGGCGACTTCACCGGCGCTTCGGGCAAGCTCACCCTCGATCCAAAGAACCTGGGCGCGTCCAGCGTGCAGGTGTCGTTTCCCACAGGGTCGGTCTCGACCACCAACCCGACGCTGGACGGCGAGCTGAAGGGTGGCGATTGGCTCGATGCCGGAGCCGACCCGGCCATCGGCTTCGTCTCGACCAAGGTCACCCGCACGGGCGCCAACACCGCCAGGATCGACGGCAATCTGACCCTGCACGGCGTCACCCACCCGGTTACGCTGGCGGCGACCTTCAACGCCGCCGGGTCCAATCCCCTCAGCCACAAGTACACCATCGGCTTCAACGCCACCGGCCACCTGAACCGCAGCGATTTCGGCGTGAAGAAGTACGTGCCGCTGGTCAGCGACAACGTCGACATCGTCATCAGCGCCGCCTTCGAGAAGACCGAGTAGCGGGCCGGCGCGCGCCACCAAGACTTCTCCCAGAGGGAGAAGGAGGGGCCCGCGCCGCGCATGCGGCGTGGGAGGATGAGGGGTTACGGCCTCCCGGATTATCCTGAAACGGCGTACGCCCTCATCCTCCCACGCGCGAGGCGCGTGGGCCCCTCCTTCTCCCCACGGGAGAAGTCTAAGGGGCGCGCTCCAGGGCTGCCCGGACCAGCGGCAGGCGGTCGTTGCCGAAGTACATGTCATCGCCGTTCAGGAAGATGGTCGGCGAGCCGAAGCCGCCGCGACGCATCACCTCGTCGGTATTGGCCTTCAGCGCGTCCTTGATCTCCTGCTGCGAGATGGCGGCGAACAGCGGCTCGGCCGCGACGCCGGCCTTGGCGCAGACGTCGGCGATCACCGCGTCTTGCGAGATGTCGCGGTCGTCGCCCCAATAGGCTTCGAACGCGGCGCGGGCGAAGTCGACCAGCTTGCCTTGCGGCGCCAGCACGATACAGGCGCGCATGACCTTGACGCTGTTCACCGGAAAGACGCTTGGCGGCATCTTGATCTTCAGGCCGGCGACGCGGGCCCAGTCCTGCAGATCCTTGCCCGAGTAGCGCGCCTTGGCCGGCACCGGCGCCTCGCGGCCCTGATAGACGCTCGGATTGATGGTGTTGAAGATGCCGCCGACCAGGATCGGCCGCCAGACGATCTCGGCCCCCAGTTCGGCGGCCATCGGCTGGATGTTCTCGAACGCCAGATAGGTCCAGGGGCTGGAGCAGTCGAAGAAGAACTCGATCATGGGGTCAGTTCCCGGTGAAGCGGCCGGGCCGCTTTTCGAAAAAGGCGGCCACGGCCTCGCGGTGGTCGTCGCTGAGCGCCGCCAGGGCGTACTGGTCGGCGTCCATATAGGTGGCGGCGGCATTGTTGGCGGTGGCGATGGCGGTGATGGCGCGCTTGGCCATGCGCACGCTCAGCGGCGGCAGCGCGGCGACCTTGTCGGCCCACTGGCGGGCGATGGCGTGGGCGCCGCCGTCCACGGCGACGACATCGACCAGGCCCCAGGCCTCAGCCTGCTCAGCCGACACGCGCTCGCCGAAGATGGTCAGCTGCTTGGCGCGCGACGGGCCGATCAGATTGACCAGCCGCGGCTGGGTTCCCCAGCTCATGTTCATGCCCAGAGGGATCTCCGGCAGGCGAAAATGCGCCCCGCGTCCGGCGATGCGGAAGTCGCAGGCCGCGACCAGGGCCAGCGCGCCGCCGATGCAGAAGCCCTCGATGGCGGCGATGGTGGTCTGGTCGATCGCCTCCCACGCCGCGCACATGTCCGGCCCGATGCGCAGGGCTTCGCGCCGCTCGATCAGCGGAACCTCGGCGCCGGCGCCCAGCTTGCGGTCGCTGAGGTCGGCGCCGGCGGAAAACACCGGATCGCCGCCGAGGACGACGGCGCTGGTCGAGGTGTCGGAGCGCAGCTCGCGCGCGATGGCGGTCAGCTCGGTCATCACATCACGCGACAGCGCGTTCAGCCGATCGCCGCGCCTGATGGTGACCAGGGCGACGCGGCCCTCGCGGACCAGCGTCACGCTGGCGGATTTATCATCGCTCACCCTGGCCTCCCGTTCGTTGCAGGATGTTGTTGCTCGGCCAGGGCCGATGGGCAAGCTCAGCCCGCCGCGCTGGCGCCGCCGTCGGGGCGCCAATCGAACAGGGCTTGCAGGACCTGGACGGCCCGGCCGCGCGCGCTCTTCAGCTGCGGATCGCGCGACAGCACCAGGCGGGCGTCGTCGGCGGCGACGGCGATGAGGTCGCGGTGGGCGACGGGGTCGGCCAGGCGATAGGCGGGGAAACCGCTCTGTTTCAGACCCAGCGGATCGCCGCCGCCGCGCAGCTCCAGGTCCTTCTCGGCGATCACGAAGCCGTCGTCGGTGCGGCGCAGGATGTCCAGCCTGGCCTGGGCCACGGCGCTGAGCGGCGCGTCATAGAGCAGCACGCAGGAGGAGTCGGCCTTGCCGCGCCCGACGCGGCCGCGCAGCTGGTGCAGCTGGGCCAGGCCGAACCGCTCGGCCTGTTCGATGACCATGATCGAGGCGGCCGGCACGTCGACGCCGACCTCGACCACGGTGGTGGCGACCAGCACGCTCAAGGTCCCGGCGGCGAAGTCGGCCATCACCACGTCCTTTTCCGCCGGCGCCAGGCGGCCGTGCACCAGCCCGACCTTGGGCCCGAGCAGTCGCTTCAGCACGATGGCGCGGGCCTCGGCGGCGGCCAGGTCGCTGTCCTCGGACTCGCTGACCAGCGGGCAGATCCAGAAGGCCTGGGCGCCGCCGGCGACGGCGCGGGCCAGGCGGGCGGTGACCTCGCCCAGCCGGGTCATCGGCGCGGCGCGGGTGGCGACCGGTTTGCGGCCCGGCGGCTTTTCGTCCAGCCGCGAAATGTCCAGGTCGCCATAGACGGTCAGTTCCAGGGTGCGCGGGATCGGCGTCGCCGACATGGCCAGCAGATGCGCGGCGGGGCCCTTGTCCGACAGCCGCTGACGCTCGGAGACGCCGAACCGGTGCTGTTCGTCGATTACGGTGAGGGCCAGCGCCTTGAAGGCCACGTCATCCTGGAACAGCGCATGGGTGCCGACGGCCACGGCGGCCTCGCCAGAGGCCAGGGCCATCAGCTTTTCCATGCGCGCCGCGCCGCGGTCGCGGCCGGTCAGCAGTACGGTCTGGATGCCCTGGCTGCCAAGCGGCCCGGCGATGGTCTCGAAATGCTGCCGCGCCAGGATTTCGGTGGGTGCCATCAGCGCCGACTGCAGGCCGGCGCCGGCGACGTCGGCCATGGCCAGCATGGCGACCACCGTCTTGCCGGCGCCGACGTCGCCCTGCAACAGCCGCGACATGCGCTGGCCGAAGGCGAGGTCGCCGCGCACCTCGCTCAGGCTGCGGATCTGCGCGCCGGTCAGCCGGAAGGTCAGGGCGCGCTCGGCCTGTTCCGAGAGCGTGCTGGCGACGATCACCGCCGCCGGCTCGGCCTTGCGGCCGGCCTTGCGCTGGGCCAGCGCCAGCTGGTGGGCGAACAGCTCGTCATAGGCCAGCCGCCGCCGATACGGGGTGTAGGGCGACAGGTCCTCGTCGGACCGCGGGCTGTGGAACGCCTCGATGGCGGCGCGCCAGGCGGGCAGCTTCTCGCGCGCCAGCCAGGCCGCGTCCTGCCATTCCGGCAATGCCGGCGCCCGCTCCAGCGCCTCCTGGGCGAGGCGGCGCACGGTGCGCGCATGCAGGTCGCCGCTGGCCGGATAGATGGCCTCGAACTCGGGGATGTCGGCCAGCCGCTCGGCGTCGACCAGATAGTCCGGATGCGCCATCTGCAGGCCGCCCATATAGCGCTCGACCCGGCCGCTGACCGCGCGCCGGGCGCCTTGCGGATGCTGCCGCGCCAGGTGCGGCCCGCCGCCCTTGAACCAGGTCAGGGTGAGGAAGCCCGTCCCGTCGAACGTCCGGATGCGATAGGGCAGGCCGGCGCGTCCCGGCGGCAGATGGGCGTCTATGCTGACCAGGAAGGTCTGGTCCTCGCCTTCCAGCGCCTCGGCGACGGTGGTCAGCCGTCGGTGGACGACGCGGCTGGGGCCCAGGAAGAGCACGTCGCGCACCAGCGGCCCGGCCAGCCGCTCGACCTGCGGGGCGAGCTTCGGCCCGACGCCTTTCAGCGATGCAGCCGGCGCAAACAGCGGAAAGAGAATCTCGGGGCGCATGCGAGCAGGATCATAGCGCGGGTGGCGGCGCGCGCGCGGAGGTTCTATATGCGCCTACCCATGGCCGACCCCCGCCTTGAAAAACTGCGCTACCGGGCCTGGCGGCGCGGCTTTCGCGAGGCCGACCTGGTGCTTGGCGGCTTCGCCGACGCCCACCTGGCGACGATGAACGCAGGCGAACTCGAGACGTTCGAGGTTCTGCTCGACCAGGTCGACCACGACCTGTGGAGCTGGATCGTCGGCCAGGCGGAAGCGCCGGCGGCCTTCCAGGGGCCACTGCTGGAACAGATACGCGCCTTCCGGTTCAGATTGCCGGGGCCGCATGGAGACCATAACCGCGCTTGACCGACGTGATGGCGGGACCGGCCGATCTGAAGACCGTCGCGCGCGAGCCCGGCGCGCTTGAACTCGTCGGTGCGCCGGAGGGGTTCGACGCCCTGGTCATGGCCGACATCGTCCGGGCGCGCGGCGGACTGGCGGCGTTCGTCGCTCGCGACGGCGGCCGGGCGCAGGCCTTCATCGAGGCGATGCGCTTTTTTGCGCCCGACATCGAGATCATCCTTTTCCCGTCCTGGGACTGCCTGCCCTACGACCGCATGGGCCCGTCGCCGGGCGTCGCGGCGCGGCGGATGGCGGCGCTGTCGCGGCTGGCGCACGAGGCCGGCTCGGACAAACCGCGGCTGGTGGTCACCCAGGCCCCGGCCCTGACCCAGCGCGTGCCGCCGCGCGCCACCCTGATGCAGGCCAGCTATGCGGCCCGGTCGGGGCAGGAGGTCGATCTCGCCGACCTGGAACGCTATTTCGCCATCAACGGCTATGCGCGGGCCTCGACCGTGTCGGAGCGCGGCGAATTCGCCGTGCGCGGCGGGGTGATCGACGTCTTTCCGCCGGGCGCCGAGGAGCCGGTGCGGCTCGACCTGTTCGGCGACACGCTGGAATCCATCCGCGCCTTCGATCCGGTCTCGCAGCGCTCGACCCGGCAACTGAAGAGCATCGAGCTGCTGCCGGTCTCCGAGGCGCTGCTCGACGCGGCCAGCATCGCGCGCTTCCGGCAAGGCTATGCGGCGGCCTTCGGGGCCTCTGGCGAGGACCCGCTCTACGCCACCATCAGCGAGGGCGGTCGGCGCGGCGGCATGGAGCATTTCCTGCCGCTGTTCTATCCGAAGCTGGAGACCCTGTTCGACTACCTCGGCGACGACGCGCTGATCGGCATGGATCACCTGGCCACGGCCGCCCGCGACGAGCGCCTGGCCATGATCGTCGACGCCTTCGAGGCGCGCCAGGAGGCCGACAAGGCGCACGGCGCCTATCACGCCCTGCCGCCGGACGCGCTCTACCTCACCCCGACGGAATGGGACCGGCAGGTGGCGTCGCGGCCGTCCCGGCGCTTCACGCCGTTCGACCAGGAAGACACGGGCAATGTCGTCGACATGGGCGCGCGGCTGGGCCGGAACTTCGCCGCCGAGCGGGCCATGGACAGCGTCAACCTGTTCGAGGCCGCCGCCGAGCATGCGCGCAAGCTGAGCGCCGCCGGCAAGCGGGTGCTGTTCGCCTCCTGGTCGGAAGGCTCGTCCGACCGGCTGGGCCACATGCTGGCCGACCATGGCTTGAAGGACATCAGCCCGGCCGCCGACTGGCCGACGGCGCTCGCCGCCAACGCCAGGCGGCCGCAGCGGGTGGTGCTGCCGCTGGACGCGGGCTTCGAGACCGCCGATCTCGCGGTCATTTCCGAGACCGACATATTGGGCGACCGGCTGGTGCGCTCGGGCCGGCGGCGCCGCGCGGCGAACTTCCTCGCCGAGGCATCGTCGCTCACCCCCGGCGACCTGGTCGTGCATATCGACCACGGCATCGGCCGCTATGAGGGGCTGAAGACGCTGCAGGTGCAGGACGCGCCGCACGACTGCCTCGAGATCCAGTATTTCGGCGACTCCAAGCTCTACCTGCCGGTCGAGAACATCGACCTGCTCAGCCGCTACGGCTCCGACGCCGAGGGCGTGCAGCTCGACCGGCTTGGCGGCGCGGCCTGGCAGGCGCGCCGGGCGCGGGCCAAGGAGCGGCTGCGCGAAATGGCCGAGGGCCTGATCGCCATCGCCGCCGCCCGGGCCCTGAAGGTCACCCCGGAGATCGACCCGCCGGCCGGCGTGTTCGACGAATTCTGCGCCCGCTTCCCCTATGAGGAGACCGACGACCAGCTCTCATCGATCGGCGACGTGCTGTCGGACCTCGCCTCGGGCCATCCGATGGACCGGCTGATCTGCGGCGATGTCGGCTTCGGCAAGACCGAGGTGGCGCTGCGCGCCGCCTTCGTGGTGGCGATGAGCGGCCGCCAGGTCGCCGTGGTCTGCCCGACCACGCTGCTCGCCCGCCAGCACTTCACCACCTTTACCGAACGCTTCCACGGCTGGCCGGTGCGCGTCACCCGCCTCTCGCGCCTGGTGCCGTCGCAGGAGGCTGCGAAGACCCGCGAGGCCCTGAAAAAGGGCGAGGTGGAGATCGTCGTCGGCACCCACGCGGTACTGTCGAAACAGGTGCAGTTCGCCGACCTCGGCCTGGTGGTGGTCGACGAGGAGCAGCATTTCGGCGTCAAGCACAAGGAGGCGCTGAAGGCGCTGCGCGCCGAGGTGCACGTGCTGACCCTGTCGGCGACACCGATCCCGCGCACCCTGCAGATGGCGCTCTCGGGCATCCGCGAGATGTCGATCATCGCCACCCCGCCGGTCGACCGGCTGGCGGTGCGCACCTACATCACGCCGCACGATCCGGTGGTCATCCGCGAGGCGCTGCTGCGCGAGAA
>DASYAQ010000265.1:0-11213 GCA_036501225.1 Caulobacteraceae bacterium
TGATTATGTTCACGCCGTTGAAGTCGGAGTTGGACACGATCTGGGTGATCTGGCCGAGCACCGACTTGAACTGGGTGTTGGTGGCCGCCAGGCTGGTGGCGTCGAGCGAGGTGTCGGACGCCGTCAGGGCCAGGGTCTTCAGCTGGTTGAGCAGGTTGGAAACGCTGGTGCCGGCCGAGGTGGCGACCTGGATGGTCGACTGGCCGCGTTGCAGCGACTGGATGACCGCATCCAGCGAGCCGGAAGTGCCACGTTCGTTCTGGGCGATGGCCCAGACCGCGCCATTGTCCTGCGGCGAACCGACCGCAAGGCCCGTGGAGACTTGGTTTTGGGTTTCGTTGAGTTGCGCGGCGGTCGCGGTCAGGTTCTGCAGTGCGACCAGGGCGCCGGGATTCGAATTCACGCTTAGCGACATAACAAGGTCCTTTCTCGGGTGTCCGGCGTCATTTTGACGGCCGAGGGCATTTTGCCCGGTGACATCCAGTGCAAGGCGCGGACCGGGCCCCGCCGGGCGGCGCCGGCGACTAGACCACTGAGAAGCAAGAACTAAATCATCAGGCCGCGGACTTGGCCGCCGGCCATAGGCAAGTTTGACTCGGCAGAATTTACCCTTTGCTAGCCAAACCTTGCCGGGCCGGGCCTAGCTCAGGGCGCGGACGCCCAGGCCCTGCATCATGATGCGGTTGATCTCGATGAGGGGCTCGAACGCCTCCTCCTGACGCACGACGGCGCTGGTGTGCCGGCCGACCCACATGCTGAGCGAGATGATCTGGGCGCGCAGGTCCGCGCCCAGGGCGTTGTTCGGGCGCGCGCAGTCGGCGGCCAGGGTCATCCACAGCCGCCGGTTCCAGTCGAGCGCCTTGATGCGGGTCTTGAAGTCGTCCGCCGGCGTCTCGGCCGCCTCGATCAGCGCCCGGGTGACCTCGCCGAACAGGCGATATTCCGAGTCGCGCGGCTGTTCGGACCGCTCAGCCGCTTGTTGATAGGCTTGAAGCGACATGGCCCAACCTTTCGTCTTCGTACTCGATCAGTTTCCGGCACAGGACCAGGGCCTTGTAATATTCGCGCTGCAGAACGTGTTTCGAAACGTTGACACATTCGGCCAACACCTGCGGATTGCTGATCGCCCCCATGAATTCCTGTAGCCGGCGCACGAACTCTTCGTGCCAGGCGCCGGCGTTCTGCTCATCCAGGTACATCATCATGACTGGGAAATAGATTCGCCGGGATGGCGTATTCGCCTCCTCGGCCTGCATGATGTCCTTCTCGCGCAGCACCGAGGCCTTGTTCTGCAACAGCAGTACGCCGCGCCGGTCGCCGTTCTGCACCACAGCCCCGTTCAGAACGAACTTCTCCCCGGGCTTGAGTGACAATTTCAGCGGCATGACGGCCAGAACTCCGACGGCGGCGGCGCGAGTATATGAGTATAGCCCCCTCGCCGACGCTTTACCCCCCGGTTCGGCGTGACGATGCGGCCACGCTTAGGCTGGTTCAGTTAATGGCAAGTTGCGGCGACGGGATGCCTCGGGCCGCGAACTTAGCACTCCCTTAAGCCCGGGGGAGCACTCATTAACCCTGTTCACCGCCCCGCCGATCAAGCTGGAAACCTGATTTCGATGCCTGCTGGAACCAAGACGAGACGACGGCTTAACAACGAAGCCGCGGCGATCAGCGACGGTTCGCCGCAACCGGCCGGCCTCGGCCTGATCGACGCCAGCGTTGGCGATTCCGCCTCGGAAGCGGCGCTGGCCAGGCTCAACCAGGCGATCGCGGAGCTGAAGAGCCTGAGCGTCGCGCCGCTGCTGCAGGACGCGGTCGCCGCGATTCGGGTGGGCGACAGCGCCCGCGCCTCGGAACTGGCGGTCCAGGCCCTGCAGGTCGACGAACGCAACGGCCATGGCTGGCACGTGCTGGCCATCGCCCGCGAGCAATGCGGCGACTTCAAGAGCTCGATCGCGGCTTACGAGTCGGCGCTGGCCCTGTTGCCGGCCCATGCCGACGTGGCCAACGACCTCGGCCGGCTGGCCTTTCGCATGGGAATGACGGCGCTCGCGGTGCAGCTGTTCCAGGCCTATCTCGAAAAACAACCCGACTGTCCGCAAGGCGCCAACAACCTGGCCTGTGCGCTGCGCGACCTGCACGACTATCAGGGCGCCATCGACGTGCTGACGCGGGCGATCCAGGCCAATCCGGCCGAGGCCATGTTGTGGAACACCCTGGCCACGGTG
The DNA here is from genome assembly GCA_036501225.1 of Caulobacteraceae bacterium. Taxonomy (GTDB): domain Bacteria; phylum Pseudomonadota; class Alphaproteobacteria; order Caulobacterales; family Caulobacteraceae; genus Poindextera. The sequence goes on from DASYAQ010000265.1 coordinate 2,229, forward strand.
CTGATCGCCCGCGGCGACACCGCCCAGGCCATGCCGTTTCTCGAAGAGGCGCTCAGGCTCGAGCCCGAGTTCGCCAAGGCCCGCTACACCCGCAGCAGCGCCCGGCTGGAGTTCGGCGACGTCGACGGGGCCCTCGCCGATGTCGACCTGGCCATCGAACAGGTCCCGCTGGAGAACGAGCGGTCGATGATGCGCTTCGCCCGCTCGCAGATCCTGCTGGTCGGCGGCCGGGTGGCCGAGGGCTGGGAGGCTTATGAGTCGCGCTTCGACGATCAGTTCGCCAGCGCCCTGCACATGGTGGTCGAGCGGCCGCGCTGGACACCGGACAGCGAGCTCGACGGCCGCTCCATGCTGCTGATCGGCGAGCAGGGCCTCGGCGACGAGGTGATGTTCGCCAACTATCTGCCGGATCTGCTCGAGGCCCTTGGCCCGAAGGGGCGGCTCTCGGTGGCCCTGGAGGCGCGGCTGATCCCGCTCTTCCAGCGCTCGTTTCCGGGCGTCGCCTTCAGCCCGCACGCCTCGTTTAAGCTCGACGGCCACCATCTGCGCACCACGCCGGGCGTCGATCTGGCCGGGATCGATCTCTGGGCGCCGCTGGCCTCGCCGCTGCGGCGCTTTCGCCCCTCCGTGGCGTCGTTTCCGGACCGCCCCGCCTTCATGACGCCCGATCCGGCCCGCGTCGCGCATTGGCGCGCCGTGCTGGCGGAGCTGCCCGGCCGAAAGGTCGGCATCCTGTGGAAGAGCCTGAAGCTGGACGGCGCCCGGCTGCGCGAATTCTCGCCGTTCGACCGCTGGCGCGGCGTGCTGGGCGCGCCGGGCGTGACCTTCGTCAATCTGCAATACGGCGACTGCGAGGCGGAGATCGCGCAGGCGCGCGAGATGTTCGGCGTCGGCATCTGGCGGCCGCCCGGCATCGATCTGAAGATGGACCTGGACGACCTGGCCGCTCTTTGCGTCGCGCTCGACCTGGTGCTGGGGCCGGCCAACGCCACCAGCAACATCGCCGGCGCCTGCGGCGCCCCGGTCTGGCTGATCTCGACCCCGGTCGCCTGGCCGAGGCTGGGGACCGACCGCTATCCCTGGTATCCGGCCACCCGGGTCTTCTCCACCAAGGCCTTCGGCCAATGGGATGGGGTAATGGACGAGATCGCCGGAGCGCTGGCGGAACTCTAGGCGCGGGGAACGTCCGGCATCGCTCCGGGTTGACTCCGAACGAGCCGCCGATTCGCGGCCTCCCTGGAGTTTTCCATGCCCCGCCCCGATCTCGACCTCGACCAGGACGCCACGGATCCGCAGGACCAGGCGGAGACGGCGGACGAGACCCACCTAAACGAAGACGCCGACGAGTTCACCACCCTGGAAGAGGCGCCCAACGCCTATGACGACACCGCGGCCGACGACGACGATGTCGAGCTGGCGCCGCTGGACGAAAGCGAGTTCATCGCCGCGGACGACGACTACGAGGACGATGACGACACCGACGCCAACGACGAACTCGACGACACGCCGGACGAATTCCAGCCCGAGGTCGAGTGGGCCGAGGCCGCCGAACGCGACGGCGACCAGGCCGAGGCCGCCGCCGACGACGCCCTGGAAGGCGACGAGATCGAAGGCCTGGACCAGGTTGGCGATGCCGATACGGTCGAGGGGGGTGAGGACGACTTCACCAACTTCCAGTCCCGCAAGCTCGGCGACGATCAGCTGGACGAGCTTGGCTACGACGGCCAGCGTTCGCGGCGGACCCGGTCAGACTGACGCGCCCCGCTATTGGCGCTTTGCAAAGCCGCACCCCTCCCCTTAGTGTGCGCTGAATCGAACAGTTGTTAGAGGCGGCGTTCGACCGCCCGAAGGGGACGAATGAGCAAGCAGCAGCGCTTTGAAGGCACGCAGGACTATGTGGCCACCGACGACCTCAAGGTCGCGGTCAATGCGGCTATCGCGCTGGAACGGCCCTTGCTGGTCAAGGGCGAGCCCGGCACCGGCAAGACCGTGCTGGCATACGAGGTCGCCAAGGCGCTGAATTCGCCGCTGATCACCTGGCACATCAAGTCCACCACCAAGGCGCAGCAAGGCCTGTACGAATATGACGCCGTGACCCGGCTGCGGGATTCGCAGCTCGGCGACGAGCGGGTCAAGGACGTCAACAACTACATCCGCCACGGCAAGCTCTGGGAAGCCTTCGACGCGCCCGAGCGCCCCGTGCTGCTGATCGACGAGATCGACAAGGCCGATATCGAGTTCCCCAACGACCTCCTGCAGGAGCTCGATCGGATGGAATTCTATGTCTACGAGACCAATGAAACCATCTCGGCCAAGATCCGCCCGCTGGTGCTGATCACCTCGAACAACGAGAAGGAGCTGCCCGACGCCTTCCTGCGCCGCTGCTTCTTCCACTACATCCGCTTCCCCGACGCCGACACGATGAACGCCATCGTCGACGTCCACTTCCCGGGCATCAAGAAGAAGCTGGTCGCCGAGGCGCTGCGCATCTTCTACGACATGCGCAAGGTGCCGGGGCTGAAGAAGAAGCCGTCGACCTCGGAACTGCTCGACTGGCTGAAGCTGCTGCTGGTCGAGGACATCGACGACGAGGCGCTGCGCGAGCGCGATCCGACCAAGCTGATCCCGCCGCTGCACGGCGCGCTGTTGAAGAACGAGCAGGACGTGCATCTGTTCGAGCGGCTGGCCTTCCTGGCCCGCCGCGAAGGCACCGGCAACCGCCCCGGCCAGTAGCCGCCAGATCACGATGATTTTGGACCGGATTAACCGCGCTTCCTAACGCTTGATTCAACGCGCGCATGGGAGCGTGAATGTCGTGGGGCGTCGCAAAGCCGAGGAGGCTATGCATGACGACCGACGACTTCCCCCATACCCGCGACGCCTTCCACCTGATGAAGGCCGTCCGCCGCTCGCGCCCGCACGTGCTGATCGTCGATGACCACCCCGCCTGCCGCGCCATCTGCACCGCCTTCTGCGACCTGTTCGACTTCAGCTCCGAGACGGTGAACGACGGCGCCGAGGCGATCGCCGCGGTCACCCACCAGCGCTTCGACGTCATCCTTATGGACATCCACATGCCCGGCATCGGCGGCATCGAGGCGGCCCGCGCCATCCGCGCGCTCGATGGTCCCGCGGCGCGCACCCCGATCATCGCGGTGAGCACCGCCGACGATCCGAACAGCGAGGCGCACTATCGCGATCACGGCCTCTATGTGGTTGTCGGCAAGCCGATCACCGCCTCGCGCCTGTTCACCGCGATGAACCAGGCCCTGGCCACCGCGCCGCGGGAACCGCGCAGCTGGGCCACGCCGACCGGTGCGAGCTGACGGCGCGTCGGGATGCCCGCCTGCCGCGGGAGGCTGACGCCGCGCTACATGGTCGGGTCCAGTTGGCCAAGCGTCGCGACGCTGGCGAGGATTGCGAAAGCGAGGACCTGCTCCAGCAAGATGGTTTTCCCTAAAGCCGCGACCGCTTCATGCGGACGGCGCGCCAGCATCGGCGTGAGCCGGAAGCGGTTCACGGCGGCCACGGCCAGTAGCCCCAGAACCAGGACCAGCTTGACGGTCAGGGTCCGCATGTAGACGGGTCCGAGATGGCCGCCGGCGATCCCGATCACCAGCACGATCGAGGCAAGACCGGTGGCGACGACCAGCGCAACGGCCGTCCCGCCGAGAACGCCGAACCGTCTGAGCAGGATCGCGGTCGATGGGCGCCCGCGGCGCAGGGCCAGGGCCAGCGGCGGCAATCCGCCGAGCCAGGCGCCGCCGGCGACGAGATGGGTGACCCGGACCGCGATGTGAGCGCCGCCAGCCAGCCCGCCGCCGCCAGCCGCATGACCGATGAACGACAGCGCCACCAGCAGCGCGGCGCCGAGCCCGAGGCCCAACCATCGGCGCTCGCCGCCGCCGAGCCCGTTCAGCGCCATCGCCAGACCGAGCAGCGATGCCGTCAGCAAAGCCCGCCCGAAGCCCGTGGTCAGCCAGACACGGCCGAGCAGCGCGATTGCCGAGCGGTCTATCCCGCCGCCGATCTGACGGACGATGGCAAGGCTCCAGCCAATCGCCGCGACGCTCGCCAGAGCCGGCAGGATGGCGTGATAGACCAGCCCGCCGGATCCGCGCAGGTCGGGCGGCGCATAGAGCTGAAAGGCCGCGAAGCCGAACAGGCCGAACGCCGCGGTGAACTCAACCAGCCGGGCGACAATCAAGAGCATGTCGATCGACCCGCTCACGGCCGCACCTGGAAGCTGAAGTCGCCCTGAGTCATGTGGCTGTCCACCGACACCACCCTCCAGTGGACCACATAGCGGCCGGCCGGGACCGGTTTGCGCAAGACCACGACGAGTTCGTGCGGATCGGCGCCGGCGGCCTGGGGCTCGGCGCCGCCAAAGCCGGCCGGCCCGTCGACCTTCACGACACAGAGCGTCGGTTCGAGGCCCTGGGTGAACCAGAGCCGAATCTGAGCCGGCGGCGCGGCGAGGCTCGACCCGACCCGGGGCTCGGCGTGATCGAGGAAGGCGTGCGCGGCGGCGGTCCGTCCCAGAACCAGCGCCAGCGCGAAGCCGATCATAAGGGCGCGCATTGGGCTCACCATATCGGCCGTCCGATGGAATGCGGGAACAGATCGTCAAGGAACCAGTGGGCCTGAACGACAAGGCCGACGCCATGGCCGCTGGCCGCGTTGATCGGGATGATCGCCTCGGCGCCGAGCTGCATGTGCTGACCCGACCAGAGCACGCCCGGATTGACCGTCCCTGTCGTCAGTCCCGCGCCGTTCGCCATCGGCGTCGCCAGCGACACCTCGACCAGCGGCGTGAGCTGGTTCACCACGCTTGGAAGCCCGAGGTCGCGCACGTGCGAACTCAGGTAGCGCATGCTGTACTCGACCGCGAACCCGGTCTGCAGGCTGCGGGGCTCGCCGGCGCTGGTCGGGACCGCATAGCCGATGACCCCGGTGAGGGCGAACGGCCTGGCCCAGCCGAGGCTCTCGGGCAGATCGCCCGCGCCCTTGCCGAAATAGAGCGTCGGGGTGAGCGTGGTCGTGGGACTGGCCCCCACCCGCGCGTCGCCCGTGCGGCCCCACTCGGCCACCAGCCCGACCGACACCATCAGCTCGTGCGGCGCGTCGGCGACCGCCTGGTACTTGAGCGTGGTTTCGAGGTTCTGGAACCCGCTCACGCTTGGCCCGCCCGGCGCGTCGATCTGGGTCCAGGCGCCGTCGAACGAGATCCCCAGGGTCGACGTCAGTCGCTTGGAATATTCGCCGGATATGTCGACTTGGCGCGCCGGCGGATCGTCGGCGGTCTGGGCGCTGTCGATGGTGGGCAGAGACAGTTCGTCGGAGACGGCGGGATCGTCGGTGGCGATGGTCGCGGGAAAGAAGCGGTCGCCGACGATACCGTGGGCGGCGGCCGGGCCGGCGGTGATTAGCGCCAACAGCAGCGTCGCGGCGATGCGCCCCGCAACCGTGGACAGGGCGCCGGGGGCGGCGCGGTGGAAGACGGACATCTGGTCCCCTCTCGTGATCAATGCGCCGCGCGGGGCGCGGCTGGTCGTCCGCCACATTCGGCGCCAAGCGCTCTGGGGCGGCGGCGGTGGATCAGGAGATGAGGGCGGGGGGAGCGTGCGAAGGCGGCGGCGGCGCGGCCAGACCTCGTCCGGGCGCGGCATCGAGGGCTGGCCCCGCGCCAGGGACCGTTGCGGCCCAGACGTAGAGGGCCGCGGCGCCGTCCGCGAGCGGCGTGCTTAGCGGCGTGACATTGCCCGCGCCGGTGCAGGGGGCGTCCGTTTTGTGCATGGGCGCATTGGGCGACTTGCCGTCGCCATGATCGAGCATCAACGGGCCGTGGCCAGTGCAGATGGCGATCGGGACCGGCGCGCCGGCGTCGGCGATCATGAAGCCCGGCGGGACCGCGATCTTCAGGGCGAGCACAAGCGCGGCCAGCGTCAGCGCCACGCCGCGCCAAGCCCCCCTGCCCTTCCACACCCGGATCATGCTCGCGCCATAGACGAAAAGACGGACTATGTCCTCAGTCTATTCCCGCACTCGCCAATCACCGGTTGACCGGGTGACGGCCGCCTCGCGGATGGTTTTGGATTCCAAAATCACCAACGTGATCGATGCCTGAGGTTTGCAGCGGGTTGCTGGCGGAAAACCGCTTCACACTTTTCCTAAACCCGCTCTAGGCTTTATGGCTCAGCCCCGAACCCTCGCGAGCCAAACGACATGAGCAGCCTGCCGACCCTGATGCCGACCAAGGCCAGCGCCGAAAGCTTCGGCGGCGTCACCTATCACATCGACGGCGAGCTGGTGCCGGCGCTGTCGGTCGATGTGAGCAACATGCCGGTCTACTTCGAGCACCACATCCTTTTGTGGAAAAACACCACCATCCGCATCCAGCTCAAGGCGCTGAAGGGCATGCTGAAGCGGATGATCGCCGGCATGCAGATCTTCGTCACCGAGGCCTCCGGCCAGGGCGTCATCGCCTTCAGCCGCGACGGGCCCGGCCACATCGTGCCCATCCACCTGAAGCACGGCGAAGAGCTGCATGTGCGCGAACACCAGTTCCTCGCCGCCACCGGCAATATCGACTACAGCTTCGAGCGGGTGCGCGGCCTGGCCACCATGCTGTTCGGCCAGAGCGGCTTCTTCATCGACAAGTTCCACGGCCATACCGGCGAGGGCGTGCTCTGGCTGCACGGCTACGGCAACGTGTTCGAAAAGGTGCTTGGGCCGGGCGAACAGATCGACATCGAGCCGGGCGGCTGGCTCTACAAGGATCCCACCGTGCGCATGGACACCGTGGTCGACCGGCTGACCAGCGGCCTGTTCGGGTCGACAGTGAACTTCGTCGTCAACCGCTTCACCGGCCCGGGGCGAGTCGGCATACAGTCGATGTACCTGCACATGCCGAGCGAGGAGTGAGCACGATCAGCATCTCCGCATCCATGAAATCCGCCCTGATTCTGGCCCTGTTGGGATGCACCGCCCTGCCCGCCGGCGCCGCGACCCTGTCCGGCCAGGCCGCCTACGGCGACTGGCGCTCGGACAGGCCGGGCGTCGTGCGCCACATCACCCCGGCCGACATTCCGGCCAAGGGCGCCTCGCCGATCGGGGTGGCGCCGCCCAGCCTGGCGCCGCGGCCCGCGGGCGCGGAGATCAAGACCCTGCCCGGTTTCTCCGTCAGCGCCTTCGCCACCAAGCTGGAGGGCCCGCGCCTGCTGCGCCTGGCGCCGAACGGCGACGTCTTCGTCTCCGAGGGCGAGATCGGGAAAATCCTGGTGCTGCGCGCGCCCGACGGCGCCGCCAAGGCCGCCCAGGTCGCGACCTTCGCCGAGGGACTGGACCGGCCCTTCGGCATCGCCTTCTATCCGCTCGGCCCCAATCCGCAGTGGGTCTATGTGGCCAACACCAATTCGGTCATCCGCTACCCATACCGCAACGGCGACCTGAAGCCGCGCGGACCGGCGCAGACCGTGATCGCGCAGCTGACGGTGAGCAAGTCCGACCACTGGACCCGCGACATCCTTTTCTCGGCAGACGGCCGCAAGATGTACGTCTCCGTCGGCTCCGGCTCGAACGACGCCGAAACCATGCCGAAGAAGACGCCGGCCGAGACGCGCGCCTGGCAGGCCGGCCACGCCCTCGGCGCCGCCTGGGACAAGGAGGTCGGCCGCGCCGACGTGATGGTCGCCGATCCCGACGGCAAGAACCTGCACGTCTATGCCGCCGGCATCCGCAACTGCGTCGGCATGGCCATCCATCCGGTCACCCACGACCTGTGGTGCTCGACCAACGAGCGCGACCTGTTGGGCGACGACCTGCCGCCCGACTATGTCACCCGCGTGCACGAAGGCGGTTTCTATGGCTGGCCCTGGTTCTACATCGGCGATCACGAGGACTATCGCCACGCCGGCGAGCGTCCCGATCTGGCGGGCAAGGTCACCGTTCCCGACGTGTTGATCCAACCGCACTCGGCGCCGCTGCAGATGACCTTCTACAACGCCCACGGGCCGGCCGCCTTTCCGGCCGAGTATCGCGGCGACGCCTTCGTGGCCCTGCACGGGTCCTGGAATCGCGGCAAGCGCACCGGCTACAAGGTGGTGCGCGTGATGCTGCGGAACGGCGTGCCGACCGGCGAATACGAGGACTTCATGACCGGCTTCGTGATCGACGGCAGAAGCGTCTGGGGCCGACCGGTCGGGGTCGCGGCGGCCCATGACGGCGCGCTGCTGGTCGCCGACGACGGCGGCGACGTGATCTGGCGGATCGCCTATGCGCCGCATTAGGGCGGCGGAATTGTTTGGCAAGTCTCTCCCGATCCTTCTCCCCTCGCGGGAGAAGGGACGCGGTGGTTGGTCTCCAGAAAATCCAGGTCAGTTCGGTTTGTTCGTCGGCGCCGTTCTGATCGCCCTCGCCGCCCCTGCCCACGCCCAGGACGTCGCCAAGGGGGCCGACGTCTATCAGGACCGCTGCGCGTCCTGCCACGTGCCGCACGGCATAGGCCAAGGCCCCAGCCTGGTCGGCGTGGTCGGGCGCAAGGCCGCCTCCATCCCCGGCTTCAACTATTCCGACGCCATGAAGGCCTCGGGCTTGACCTGGACCGCGGCCAATCTCGACCGGTTCGTCAGCGGCCCGACCAAGCTCGTCCCCGGCACGGCCATGCGCGCCATCGTCCCCGATCCGACCGAGCGACGCGACCTGATCGCCTATCTGGGCTCACTGAAGCCCTGAGCCGCCTCAGGCCCGCTGCACCTCGGTCACCTTGTAGGTCAGGAGCCGGCCGTCCTCGTCGGTGATGCTGACATATTCGCCGACCGCGAACCGGTGCTCGCCGATGCGGTAGAGCGGCTCCTCGGCGTCGCCCTGGTCGCCATAGTCGAAGAACCAGCGCCCGTTGCGATGCACCAGCTTGCCTTCCTGCGGGTCCTCGTCAGGGGCGAAATGGCGCACGACGCAGGAGCCGCGCGCGGCCTTGAAGGCGGC
>DASYAQ010000266.1:0-6753 GCA_036501225.1 Caulobacteraceae bacterium
TGGCGAGGCGGCGTCGCAGAACGTGACCGGCGACCTCAATACCGGCGTCGGCGCACAATCGTCCGACAGCGTGACCGGAACCGGCAACAGCAGCCTCGGCGCCCTGTCCTCGACCCAGGTGGTCGGCAGCGAGAACACCGGGGTCGGCACGGCCTCGTCGAGCTTCGTCACCGGCAACCTGAACACCGGCGCCGGCGCGCTGTCCTCGACGCTGGTGACCGGCAACCTGAACACCGGATCGGGCGCGGACTCTTCCAGCCTGGTGGTTGGCGACAACAATACCGGCGCCGGCGCCCGCTCGTCCGAGTTCGTCACCGGCAGCGGCAACACCGCGCTGGGCGCCCAGGCCGGTCAGAGCGTCACCGGCTCGTCTAACGTCGCGGTCGGCTTCCAGGCCGGCGACAAGGTCGCGGCCAGCAACACCGTCGCCGTCGGCGCGGGCGCCAACGCCGGGGCGACCGGCGCGATGGCGCTCGGCGCCGGCAGCCAGGCCACGGCGGCCAATTCGGTGGCCCTGGGCGCCGGCTCGGTCGCCGACCAGGCCGACACCGTTTCGGTGGGCGCGGTGGGGGCCGAGCGTCGGATCGTCAATGTCGCGCCCGGCACGGCGCCCACCGACGCGGTCAACCTCAGTCAGTTGACTCAGTCGGCGGCAAGCACCCTTTCGCAGGCCAACGCCTATACCAACACCGCCATCGCCAGCGCCAACGCCTATACGAACCTGGTCTCCAGGCGCGCCGACGCCGCGGCCGCGGCGGCCATGGCCACGGCCTTCATGCCGCAGCCCGTGCGGCCCGGCAAAGGCATGCTCACCGCCGGCGTCGGCGTCTTCAACGGTCAGGCCGGATTCGCGGTCGGCGGCGGTCTCAGGCTCAACGACGATCGAACGACGTTCCGCGCGGGCGTGAGCTTCACCTCCCAGGGCCGGGCTGGGGGTGGAGCGGGCGTCGGCTGGGAGTTCTAGCCCCCCCTGGCCGGCGCCCGCAGCCGCGGACGCGATCGGTTCGTCCACCGATTGTCACCTCTCCCGATGATCGGCTAAATGGCCGCCGATCTTCGGGGGAGGACTAGGATGAACCGCAAACTCGCGCTCGGTATTGGCCTGGCTCTGCTGACCAGCGGGTGCCTCGGCTCGGCGGACACCAAGAAAGCCGACGATGCGACGACGCAATTCTACCAGCAGATGGCGGCCAAACAGTACCAGGCCATCTATGACGGCGCGGCGCCGGAGTTGAAGAACTCGACCTCGGCCGCCGACTTCATCGCCCTGATGCAGCGCATCGACGACAACATGGGCGCCTGCCAGCCGCCGGTGAAGCGTCTGGATATCCACACCAAGGCCAATCCGGATGGCTTCCTGCGCGATCAGGGCTATACGCAGACCTGCGCCAACGGCAAGCTGAACGAGACCGTGACCATCGTCCTGCGCAACGGCGCAGCCAAGCTCGCCGGCTATCGGTTCGCCACCCCGCCGGCGTCGAGCGACTCCGGCGATTCAAGCAACTGACGGCGGCCATGCAGCCCACCGCCCTGGTCACCGGCGCCGGCAGCGGCATCGGCCGCGCCGTCGCGCTGGCGCTCGCGGCCAAGGGCTATCGCGTCGCCCTGGCTGGGCGGCGGCCCGAGGCGCTGGAGGAAACGGCGGCGATGGCGGGGGCGAACCCTTGCCTGGTCGTCCCCACCGATGTCGGCGACGAGGCGGCGGTCGAGGCCCTGTTCGGCGCGGTCGGCGAGGGGTTCGGGCGGCTGGACCTGTTGTTCAACAATGCCGGCGCCGGCGCCGCGCCGGTTCCGATCGACGAGCTTTCACCGGCCCAGTGGAACCGCGTGGTGGCCGTCAACCTGACCGGCGCCTTCCTCTGCGCGCGCGGGGCGTTTCGGCTGATGCGGGCGCAGGATCCGCGCGGCGGCCGGATCATCAACAACGGCTCGATCTCGGCGCATGCGCCCAGGCTCTATTCCGCGCCCTATACCGCGACCAAGCACGCCATCACCGGCCTGACCAGGTCGCTGGCCCTGGACGGGCGCGCCTTCGACATCGCCTGCGGCCAGATCGACATCGGCAACGCCCGGACCCCGCTCACCGCCCGCATGGCCGCCGGCGCGCTGCAGGCCAATGGCGAACTCGCGCCCGAGCCGACCATCGATGTCCGCCACGTGGCCGACGCGGTGCTCTACATGGCCGGCCTGCCGCTGGACGCCAACGTGCTGAACCTGACCGTCATGGCCACCAAGATGCCCTTCGTCGGGCGCGGCTAAACGCGATCCGGATTTTGCTAGCCTACGATCGACGCGTCTGACCCCTTCTCCCCTCGCGGGAGAAGGCGCCCCTGCGAAGGCAGGGGCGGATGAGGGGCCGCGCGGGTGTTTTGAGAGGGCTCCCGCGCGGTCGTGGAGAGTTCAGCGCGGCCCCTCATCCGACCGGTCCTTCGACCGGCCACCTTCTCCCGCGAGGGGAGAAGGGGCGCGGCGTTTGCGTTTCGGGCAACTTGAACGGTTGCGCTATGCCCTACCGCACCCCCGCAGGCGATGCGGGCGCCGCCGTAATCCGGTCAGCTGGCGCGGGCGGCCGCGGCGAGTACGTCCTCGACCGGGCCGTCGGCGGCCAGGCCCAGCACATGATGACTGTGCCACAGCGCGTAGAAGACCAGGCTCCAGGCCGGCTGCCCGCGGCGGCCCGCATCGCCGAGCACGGCGCGAACCCGGTCCGGCGGCAGGATTTCCGCCACCCCCGCCTGGGCGGCCACCAGATCGGCGATGCGGGGACCGCGGCCGGCGATCCATTCGCCGATCGGCGGATTGAACCCCTGCTTGCGGGCGAAGGGCTCGGCGGCGGGGACATTGCGCGCCAGCCATTCGCGCAGCAGCCATTTGCCCAGCCCCCGACGCACCTTGGCGCGATCCGGCAGGCGAAAGGCGAAGTCCGCGACCACGGGGTCGAGATAGGGGGTGCGGCCCTCGAGGCCGTGGGCCATCAGGCAGCGATCGAGCTTGACCAGCAGGTCATTGGGCAGCCACTCGGCGCAGTCGATCGCCTGCAGCCGCTGCATGGTCGAGCGGCCATGGCCGGCCTGGGTTCCTTCCGCGCGCGCCAGCCCGTCGCGCCAGCCTTTCAGGGCGGCGGCGTCGCCCGCGGCCCCGCGAAACACCCCGCGCGTGCGGGTGCGGCCGGCGAGCGCGCCAAGCAGGCCCGCGCGGCGATAGCGGCTGTAGCCGCCGAACACCTCGTCGGCCCCCTCGCCGCTCAGCACCACGGTCATCTGGCCCCTGGCAGCGCGCGCCAGCATCCAGGTCGGCACGGCGGCGGCATCGGTGGTCGGGTCGTCGAGCGCGGCGGCGACCGCCGGCGCGAAGGCCCAGAAGTCGGCCTCGGTGACCTCGACGACCTGGTGCTCGGCGCCGACAGCCTTGGCGACGCGCCGGGCCAGCGCCGTCTCGTCCGCGCCACCGCTGCCTGGAAACCCCGCGGTCAGGGCCAGCACCGGCTGGTCGGTGAGCCGCGCCATCAGCGCCACCAGGACCGAGGAATCGATGCCGCCCGACAGGAAGAGTCCGTAGGGCACGTCCGAGCGCAGGTGGTGGGCGACGGTGTCGATCAGCACCGCGTCCAGGCGACCAAGCAGCGTCGCGTCGTCGTTCCTGAGCGGACCGCCGGCGGGCAGGGCCGGCCTGATCCGCCGCTCGGCGACCGCGCCAGAGGCCGCTTTTGTGGACATGACCAGCCGCTCGCCGGGCAGCAGGCGCCGGATGTCGGCGAAGATGGTCTCGCGCCCGGTGGTGAACTTCAGCTGCAGCAGCTCGGCGCGGCCCGCGGCGCGAAGCCCGCAGCCCGCCAGCCCGGCGGCGATCAGCGCCTGCGGCTCCGAGGCGAAGGCGAAAAACCCTGGCGTTTCCACGTAGTAGAGCTGCTTGATGCCGAAGGGATCGCGCGCCAGCACCACCTGCCCCGCCCTCGGATCGTAAAGCGCGATGGCGTACATGCCGCGCAGATCGCGATCGAAATCCGGCCCCTCGCGACGATATAGCTGCAAAGGGGACTCGCAGTCCGAGCCGGTCCGATAGGGCGCGTCGGCGAGGCGTTCGCGGATCTCCGGGTCGTTGTATATCTCGGCATTGGCGACCAGGACCGCGCCTCCAGGCTCGAACAGCGGCTGGTCGCCGGTCGCCAGATCGATGATCGCCAGCCGGGTGTTCAAAAGCCCGATCGGTCCGCTGACGAACGTGCCCACCCCGTCGGGGCCCCGGTGCGCCATGGCGCGCGCCAGCGCCTCCAGCCGCGTCTCATCGACCGGCTGGCCGCCGCGCATGACGATGCCCGCAATGCCGCACATGCGCTGTCAGGCCGGCCTTTCGCCGGAGGCCGAAGCGGCCGCCGAGGGGGTGCGGAAAAAAATGGTCAAGCTTTAACGAGTCCAAAACCGCGTTTGGGTAAGTTGCCGCGGGGCCACTGGATAAAGAGCCGATATGTCGGGGCTGAACAAGAACCGTCGCCAGGACGAGAGACGCCGCTTGCGCCCGCTTGCAGGCTTGCGCAACCTTGCGCGCCGCTTCGTGAGCGACAAACGCGCCAACGTGCTGATCATGTTCGGCCTGACGCTGCCGATCCTGCTGGCCATCGTCGCCGGCGGGATCGACTTTTCCTACGCCGAGGGCGCCAAGACGACGCTGCAGGACGCCGCCGACGCCGCCAGCCTGGCGGTCAGTTCCGAAGTCGTGCTGCATCCCAACGACACGGTCGCCCAGCTGCAGGCCGTCGCCACGGCCGCGCTCACCGCGGACGACAAGAACGGTACCAATGTAACGATCACCAACTTCCAGGTCTGCGCCCCCGTCGCGCAGAGCAGCAACTGCAGCGGGATGGCGAACAACACCGTGCTCGTCGCCGTCTCCGCCCAGACGACCTGCATTCCGGTCCCGATTCCGACCACGGTCTGCCAGGGCAGTCCGCCGGCCATGACCGTCACCGCCAGCACCACGACCGTCATCGGCTTCGGCGCGACACTGCAGCTGAACGTCGTGATGGACTCCTCCGCCTCGATGATCGTCGGTGCAACCTCCACCGATGTCACCACCATTTCCAACTGGGTGACCGGCCACTGGAGCCTGGTGAAGCCGAACGATCCGGCGCCCTACACGGGTGGCGACAATCCGCCGTGCGCCTTCGCCTGCCACGACATCGACAGCTCGACCACGCCAGCCGACATCGCGCTCGGCCTGACCCACGCCCACTCCGCGGGCGCCACCACGCGCTTCGACGTGATGATCTCGGCCGCGAACCAATTAATCACCCACGTGCAGACGTTGGCGGCGAACAACGCGACGCTGGCCAAGAACACCTACGCCTTCAACATTTATTCGTTCGACACCGCGATCCACAAATACGGCACGTCGAACATGAGCTTTTCGGCCGCGACCACCGCGGTGGGGACGGTCTCCCCGGGCCTCGACACCTATATCAACAACGCCATGTCGACCTTTGCCGGCTCGGGCACGAACTCGATCGGCGCCAACGGCACCGGCGCATCCATCGCTTCGCCGCTCAAATTCATGATCCTGGTGACCGACGGCCTGCAATCGGACCGTAACCTGAACTGGCAGAACTGCAGCAGCTGGGGATACGAACCGCTTTGGGGTTTCAACAACACCTGCCTCGGCGGTGGCTTCGACGTGCCGATGAGCACCGCCCACTGCACCACGCTGAAGAATGAAGGCGTCGTCCTGGCCGTCCTGGAGACGCCATACGTTCCGCTCACGGGCCAGGACCCGCACAACACCCCCTACGAAGGAACGGTCCGCCATGTCATCTATCCAGGCGGCCCGAACGGCGGCAATCCGGTGAGCGTCGTCAGCACCGCGCTGGCCGCCTGCGCAACCACAGGCTACTATTTCCAGGCGGTGAATTCGTCGGATATCGCCACGGGTTTCGTGACGCTGACCGACAAGTTCCTGCAGCACTCGGCCCGCATCTCCAACTAGAGACGCTCTGACCTGGAACTGCGCGTGCAGGCGCGCGCAGAGGATGGGCGCAGGACCGCGATTGCGACCGTAGGCGGGGTTCCCGCGGGCCGCCGTCCGACGCCGATCAGCGCGCGCCCAGGCCGCCGAGGGGCGAGCCAGGCGTGGTGGATCTTCGAGGCGCCGTTGAGGATCGCGGCCGCGCCCAGCCCGGCGATTGTTCCATATCCAGGCTGATCCCGGTTCGGCTGCGATAAGCGGCGCGCCGGCGCCGCGGCTGGCCGGTCGCCCGCGAAGGCGCGATGGCGCCGGCGAACCCACCCACTCGGCCGCGGGCGGAACCTGGTCTGTCCTGGCCGCCGATGCTGTGCGGTTCCCCGATCTCGCCGACACGCCGGGCCTGCCCCAAGGTGGGATCGATCAGGGTTCCGTTGGGCGCGTCCGACAGGTCGACGGCCCGCCGCGCAGGATCTCCCCAGCCGCCCGCCCACGGCGCCGGCTCGACACCCTGGCGACCGGGCTCCCGTGCGGCTCAACTCGGCTGACACGGCCGGTGTCTGGTTCAGACCTCGCAGGCACTCAGGGTTAATTGTCATATACTATTATCAGTCAATAACCATCAAATCTATGCTTGGGATTTGCTTTCATGTTTACTGCCCATTAAGTCACTCCGTGACAGTTTGACCTGGTTTTCTGGGCGGGGCGGACGACGGCTTGATCTTCCAAGCTCGCCTTTTGCATGACTTTGGAGATCAACCCATGCGAACTCTTGCGACGCGTTTCATTCAGGCGGAATCG
>DASYAQ010000267.1:0-3177 GCA_036501225.1 Caulobacteraceae bacterium
GTAGACCCGCGGCGCCAGCCCGCTGGTCCCCGGATCGGCCCAGTCGTCGGGCCGCGGCTCGCCGGGCGGATCGCGCGGCGTCGTGGTCCAGCGGCGCAGGATCGCCTTGGGTGCGTAGGAGCCCTCCAGCCTGGGCGCCCAGGGACCGGGCAGGGCGTGCAGTTCGTCGTGCGTCGCCTGCAGGGCCGGCAACTGCTCCGGCGCGATGTCGTCGTGGGTGACGACGATGAAGTCGACGTCGCTATGGGTGTCGAAGTCGCCGAGCGCGAACGACCCCTGCAGATAGGCCCCGACGAAGTTCTCGGCGAGCAGGGTCCGGGCGCGCTCGACCAGTTCGGCCAGGATGGCGTTCAGGTCGGCATAGGGGGTGGGGCGGCGCGAAGGCGCGCGCGAGCCTTTGAGTTTGGACATGGATGAAATCCGTCAATCGAATGAAGTTGCGGCCGCTCGCGGCTTCTCGCGCGCGAACGGCGTCTCGAGGCGCGGGTTGGACCCGGCTACCCTGGACGCTTCAAACGATTGATTTCACACATCGGGACTTCGAAACCTCACTCGAGGGCCAAGCTTAGCCGCCCCGGCCGCGGCGGGCAACCCAGCGTATGGCCGGCCGGGGCGCGGTCTGTTAGGTCGTTTTCCCAAGAACAACACGCCCGGGAGCCAACGCCATGAGACTGAGCCAGCCGCGCATCGCGCCCGTCGCGGTCGCCGAGCTCGACGATGACCAGCGCGAGGCGCTCAAGACGGT
Organism: Caulobacteraceae bacterium; assembly: GCA_036501225.1. Classification (GTDB taxonomy): domain Bacteria; phylum Pseudomonadota; class Alphaproteobacteria; order Caulobacterales; family Caulobacteraceae; genus Poindextera. The sequence goes on from DASYAQ010000267.1 coordinate 746, forward strand.
CATGACCAATGGCCGTAGCCCCCTGAACATCTTCGCCACCCTGGCGCATGCGCCGAAAGCGCTGACCCGCTTCCTGCAGTGGGGCGACTACGTGCTGTCGCGGCGCAACAATCTGCCGGCTCGGGAGCGGGAGATCCTGATCCTGCGCGTGGGCTTCCTGTGCAAGTCGGGCTACGAATTCGCCCAGCACAAGGTCATCGGCCTGCGCGAGGGGTTGAAGGCGCACGAGATCGAGGCGATCAAGGAAGGCGCATCCTCGATCAACTGGAACCCGGCCGAGGCCTCGCTGCTGCGCGCCGCCGACGAGCTGGTCTTCGAGCACTGCATCAGCGATGCCGTCTGGGCCGACCTGACCCACCATTTCGACCAGAAGCAGTGCATGGACGTGGTGTTCACCGTCGGCCAGTACACCCAGGTCTCGATGATGCTGAACAGCTTCGGCGTGCAACTCGACGCCGGCCTGACCCTCGATCCCGACCTGAAGGCCTGACCGCGATGGCCGAGCGGCTGAAAGGCAAGACCGCCATCGTCGTCGGCGCCGGCCAGACCCCCGGCGAGACGATCGGCAACGGCCGCGCCATGGCCATGCTGTTCGCCCGCGAAGGCGCGCGGGTGCTGTGCGCCGACCGGGTGATGCAGCGGGCCGAGGAGACCGCGGCGATGATCGCGGCCGAGGGCGGCGAGGCTTCCGCCTTCGAGGCCGACGTCACCGACGCCGCCCAGGCCGCCGCCATCGTCGCGACCGGCGTGGCGCGGCTGGGCGGGGTGGATATCCTGGTCAACAATGTCGGCATCGGCGGCTCGGCCGGCGGTCGCGACGGCCCGGCGCAGCACGCCGACGAGCCGGCCTTCGACAAGATCCTCGAGGTCAATCTCAAGGGCCAGTGGCTGGTCTCGAAGGCGGTCATCCCGGTGATGCGCGCGGCCGGCGGCGGGGCGATCGTCAACATCTCGTCGCTGGCCTCGCTCTCCGGCGGCAACCAGATCGCCTACGAGGTCTCCAAGGCCGGGGTGAACCGGCTGACCACCAGCGTCGCGGCCGCCAACGCCAAGTATCGCGTGCGCTGCAACGCGGTCCTGCCCGGCCTGATGGACACGCCCATGGCGGTCGTCGGCATATCCACGGCCAGCGGCCGCAGCGCCGAGGAGGTCCGCGCCGCCCGCAACGCACGGGTGCCGATGGGTGAGATGGGCACGGCCTGGGACACCGCCAACGCCGCCCTTTTCCTGGCCTCCGACGAGGCCAAATTCATCACCGGCGTGCTGCTGGTGGTCGATGGCGGGATGCACGTCCGATGAGCGCTGAGACGCGGATCCGAGAAGCCCTGACCAACGGTCTGGCGGAGGCCGGCGTGCCGGGGCTGGTCGCCGCCGCGCGCCTGCCCGGCGGCGAGGCGGTCGAGGTCGCGGTCGGCGTGCGCGGGGTCGACAACCCGGCGCCGATGACCACCGACACCCTGTTCTGGATGGCCTCCTGCACCAAGGCGTTGACCTCGGCGGCGGCCCTGCAGCTGGTCGAGGAGGGCCTGATCGGCCTGGACGACCCAGTTGGCCGCTGGCTGCCGCAGCTGGCCGCGCCCAAGGTGCTGAAAGGCTTCGACGCGGCGGAAAAGCCGATCCTGGAGCCAGCCACGCAACGGATCACCCTGCGCCGGCTGCTGACCCACACCTCCGGATTCGGCTACCCGTTCTGCTCTGCGCCGCTGGCCCGCTACCAGGCCGCCATCGGCGAGGCCTCGCCCCGCGACGAACCGGCGGACGCGGTGGTGGTGTTCGAGCCCGGCCAGGGCTGGCAGTACGGCATCGGCATCGACTGGACCGACAGGCTGATCGAGGCGGTCACGGGCGAGCCTTTCGACGCCTATATGCGCCGCCGCGTCCTTGGCCCGCTTGGCATGGACGACAGCGGCTTCTTCCTCAGCGACGACCAGCGCGGTCGGCTGGCCTCCATGCACGCGCGCACACCGGACGGGAGCCTCGCGCCCATGCCCTTCGGCATGCCGCCGACGCGCTATTTCGGCATGGGCGGCGGCGGGCTCTATTCCAGTCCGAGCCAGTATCTGCGCTTCCTGGACTCGATGCTGGGCCGGGGTCCGCAGCTGCTTAGATCGACCCATCTGGAGGCCCTCTGCGCCGCCGAGACCGAGGGGGACGCCGTCGGCGTGCTGGAGAGTTCCCAGCCGCAGACGTCCAACACCTTCGATCCGTTTCCGGGCGCGCCCAAGGCCTGGACGCTCGGCTTCGTCGCCAATATGGCGCCGGGGCCGAACGGGCGGGCGGCCGGCTCGCTGGCCTGGGCCGGGCTCTCCAACTGCTACTACTGGATCGATCGCGCCTCGGGCGCGGCGGGCGTCATGTGCGCCCAGTTCCTGCCCTTCGCCGATCCCCGCGCCCTGGCCGCCTTCGGCGCGTTCGAACGCGCGGTCTACGCC
>DASYAQ010000268.1:0-3778 GCA_036501225.1 Caulobacteraceae bacterium
GCCAAAGCGGCCGCCGAGCGGGTCAAGGCCGCCGGCGGTAAGGTCACCAACGGGCCGATGCAGGTCCCCACCGGCGACTGGATCGTCCAGGCCCAGGACCCGCAAGGCGCCCACTTCAGCCTGCAGAGCCCCAACGCCTGAGGGGCCCCTGAGCCGGCGCCTCATGTGGCGGCGCCGGCTGGCTGGGGCCGGCTCCAACGTACGCGCCGCAGATCCTTCAGGATCGGCCGTTCGATCCATCGGTAGACCGCGACGCCGACAGCCACGGCGACGACGAAGGAGGTGATCCCCGTCAGGACCAGGTGCGTCCGCCCAAAGACTTGGAACGACAGCAGGCTCGCCAGGGGCACCGAGAACGCCTGAGAAAGGTAGAGCGAATAGGAGGCGTCGCCGAGGGAGGCGGCGACTGACACAACCGGCCCCTTGAGCGCACGCTCACAGATGCAGAAGCCGGCGACCAGAAGCACGCCCGGCGCCCCGAAGGCCGCCACCCTCATCCAGGCGTTGGTGTCTTCCAGGGTTGTCTGCCACGAGACATCGCCCACCCCGACAACCGCGTCGGCGGCGAGGACGCCGACACCCGCGATGATCATCGCCCGGCCGAGCGCCAAAGGCGCAGTCCGGAGACGGGGCCACAGGACCGCGAGGCCGGCGCCGGCGGCGAACTCCATGAAGATCGGGTTTGCCAGCACCTTGAGGCCGTCCCAGGCCGTGAAGCGCGCGGCGAGCGCGGCGACCGCCAGCATGACGGCGAGGATAGAGAAGTTCCGACGGAGCCGACCCCCGACCAGGGCCAGCGACATCGCTGTGTAGAACAGCATTTCGAAGCCCAGGGTCCAGCCGGCGTGCAGGTAGGGCTGGACGAGGGTCGGACCCGCCGCCGGCCAGAACAGGAAGGTCGCCGCCGTCTGCGGCCAGTTGAGGCCGCCGGAGGCGAGGGCGATGGCGACGAAGGGCGCCGAGAGCAGGTAGAAGATCGGCGCCACGCGCGACCACCGGCGCCAGAAGAATTGCGCGCCGCCGGGTCTGGGCGTCGCCAGAGGGCCGGTGAAGGTGATTACAAACCCCGAGATGACGAAGAAGATGTCGACGCCGCCGCCGCCGATGCCCCATCCGCGATCGACCGGGCAGTTCACCGCTTCGCCGAACATCGCCCAACAGCTCGAGTGGAAGGCCGCCACCATGGCCGCGGCCACGAACCGCAAAGCCTGCAGCGAGACGATGCGCTGGGTCATGGGGACCCGCCCGGCAGGCTGGCCGCCGCAATCGGGGCTGGCCCGAAACGGACCCTGCGCAGGTCCTTCAGGACCGGCCGCTCGATCAGGCGATGACAAAGAACTCCGATTGTGACGGCGCTTGCGAGCGCAACGGGAATAAGGAGAACGAGCGGCGCAGACGCACGTAGGCAAATCCAAACCGTCGCCACAAGACTGATCGTCATCGTGTGGGTCAGATAAAGCATGTAGGAGGCATCGCCGCCCTTCGCCAAGATGCCAGCCAGCGCGCCGCCGCACTTGCGTTCGCAAATTATCGCCCCCGCAACGATCGCGGTTGCCGGGCCACCGAAAAGCACAAGGCGCGCGACCAGGAGGTTCCCCTCAAGCACGCTCTGTGGCTGGGCCATGGTTTCCACGCCGGCGACGCCCTCAACCGCCAGGGTTCCTAACCCGGCAGCCAACAAACTTACGCCAAGAAGAAGGGGCGCACGCGCGACTTGCGACCGTGTGTTCGCCAATGCGAAACCAACGCCAAACTCAAGCAGAATCGGATTGGTCAGGAAGCGCAGCGCTTGCGTTTCAAATTCGAGCCGAAGACTGATCAGCGTGGCCGCAACGCCGATCCCAATAGCCAGATTCCGCGAAAGTTTTCCATTGCTTAGAAGCAGGGCTACGGACACATAAAACAGCATCTCGAAACACAAAGTCCAGCCCTGTTCAATGTAGGGATAGGCGACCACACCGCCCATGATCGGCCAAAAGAGAAAGGTGGCCGCCATGCGATCCCAGGAGAGCCCTCCATGGACCCAGGCGTGGATCATCAACGGTAGCGAGACGAGAAAATAAACGGGCGCCACTCGCGACCAACGACGCCAGACAAACAACGCCCCACTAGGCCGTGAACTGGCGAGCGGCCCGGTCATCGCGATTACGAAGCCCGACAGAACGAAGAAGATATCCACGCCGGCCGCGCCGACGGACGAGGCGTGCCGCCAAGCTGCGCACGGCATGATGCCGGTGATTTCCTGAGGCAGATAGGCGGTGTGGTACAATGCCACCATCGAGGCGGCGAGGAACCGCAACACCTGCAGCGAAACGATGCGCTGGGTCATGGGGACCCGCCCGGCAGGCTGGCCGCCGCCAGTGGCGCCGCCCCGAACCGGACTCTGCGCAGGTCTTTCAGGATCGGCCGCTCGATGAAGACATAGGTCGCCGCGCCGACCACCAACGAAGCGGCGATCAACACCGGCGTCGTGAGCCAAGGCGAACTCACGCCAAGAGTCGCGAACCAGAGATAGGCGAGGATCGGCACGACCAGGCCGTGCGACAGGTATGTGGAATAGGATGCGTCTCCCATCCACGCGAGCGCCCGCGCCAGACCGCCGCGGATGGCCCGGTCGCAGATGCAGGCGCCGGCGACGATGATTGCGGCCGGCGGCCCGAACATGGCCACGCGCGACAATACTCGAGTTCTATCGATGCCATTCAGGGCGAAGGCGGGATGAGCGGCGCCATAGGCCGCCTCGAGAGTGAAGATCAGGACTCCCAAGACGATCAACCCAATCCCCAGGACCATAGTCGCCGTCTTGAGGCGCGGCCATAGCCAGGCGAGCGCCGCTCCGGCGGCGAACTCGAGGAAGTAGGGGCTCGTCACGACGCGAACCGGGTCCCAGGCAGTCAGCTGGCGAAGGGCGATGAGGGCTGCCAGCAGAAGAGCGAGGATCGCCAGATTGCGGCGCAGCCTTCTGCCGACGAGGAGGGCCGATACGGTTGAATAGAAGATCATCTCGTAACTGAGCGTCCAACCGACCACGAGGTAGGGCGTGACCAGGCTGGGGCCGGCCGCCGGCCAGAAGAGGAAGGTGCCGACGGTCTGCGGCCAGTTCAGCCGCCCCGTCATCGCCGCCTGGGCGACCCACGGGATCGACAGCAGGTAGTAGATCGGCGCCACGCGCGACCAGCGCCGCCAGAAGAACTGGCCGCCGGACGGCCGGCGGATCGCCAGAGGCCCGGTGAAGGTGATGATGAAGCCGGAGAGCACGAAGAAGACGTCGACGCCGGCCACGCCGATCTCGGTCGGAAAATATAAACTACATAAGGAACCAGGTTTTGCACGGGCGACGCACGAGGCGTGCGCCACAACCACGGCCACAGCGGCGAAGAAACGCAGGATCTGCAGCGAGACAATTCGGTCTTTAATGGAGGCCTCCTGCACCTCGGCCCTCGCGAATCGTGATGATGCGCCGGCGAGTTTATTCGCATGCGCCGCCGCTGGCGTCTCCCGAAACCCTGGAGTCCAGAGCTCCAAGGCCCCTCACTCCAGGTCGTGGGGATCCTCATCGCCCCAGATCGGGCGCGGGCTGGAATGGTCGAACCGTGAATAGCGCGGCCGGTGGTTCACGCTGGCGGGGACACAATGGTCACCGGCCCAGCCGGCGCCAGTCCAGCGAGTCCAGTCGGGATAGAGGCAGACGTCGAGACACAGGCGCTCGACGATCTCACGCAGGGGACGCGCCTCGAGATCGGCGTAGGCCGGATCCTCGGCCAGGCGCTGCTCAATG
>DASYAQ010000269.1:0-5254 GCA_036501225.1 Caulobacteraceae bacterium
CCGCCCCAGTCGGACATCACATAGCCCGGATAGGCCCACTCGCCCTTCAGCACCTGGTTCAGCAGAAACGGATGCTCGGCGGCGTAGGTCTGGTTGATGCGGTTATAGGCGCTCATCACCGCGCCCGGCCGGCCGCGCTCGATGCCGATTTCGAAGGCCAAGAGGTCGCTCTCGCGCAGGGCCTGTTCGCCGATCTCGGCGCTCAGCGCCATGCGTCCGGTCTCCTGGGCGTTGAGCACGAAGTGCTTGATGGTCGCCACCATGTGATTCGACTGGATGCCGCGCAGGCTCGCGCCTGCGAGCACGCCGGCCAGCAGCGGATCCTCGCCCAGATACTCGAAATTGCGCCCGCAGCGCGGCTCGCGGGTCAGGTTGACCCCGCCGGCCAGCATGACGTTGAAGCCCTTGGCGCGCGCCTCCGCGCCGATCATCGCCCCGCCCGCCTCGACCAGCGCCTCGTCCCAGCTCGCCGCCTGGGCGAGGCCGGACGGCAGGGCGGTCGAGCCGATGCCGTCATGCAGATTGGCGACGCCGAGGCTGGCGTCGGTCTGCTGCTGAAACGGGATGCCCAGGCGTTCGATGCCGATTACGAACCCGGCCGAGCCCATGCCGCCGGGCGGCGGCTGCGGGCGACCCGGCGCGGAGGCGCCGACATGGCCGTTGACCAGCAGCAGCTTCTCTTCGCGAGTCAGCTCAGCCAGCACCAGATCGGCCCGGGCCTCGGCGGTCAGGGCGCGGTCCATCCAGGGCCTGTCGGTCATTGCTCGCCTCCGGCTCTTGTCCTTGCCGGCGACCTTGCCACAGGCGCCGCCCGCTCGCCCAACCCCAAAGCAGGACAGCCGGCGCGGAATTCGGCTAAAACGCCGGCGATGCCAAGCTTAGCCGACGTCCGTGACCTGCTCAGCGCCCGCCGGCCGGCGGCCGGGCCCTATGTGGTGGCGATCACCGGCAGCGTCGCCGCCGGCAAGAGCGTCTTCGCCGCCCAACTCGCCGCCGACTTCGCCGCAAACCCGGATCGCCCGACCGTGGAGATCGTCTGCACCGACGGCTTCCTGATGGACAACGCCGCCCTGGAGGCGCGCGGCCTCACCCAGCGCAAGGGTTTCCCCGAGAGCTACGACCTCGAGGCCATGCGCGCCGCCCTGGCCGCGATTCGGCGCGGCGCGACGCGGTTTCCCGGCTATTCCCACGTCACCTACGACATCGACCCGGCCCTGGCGCGGACGCTCGATCCACCGGACGTGCTGATCGTCGAGGGGCTGGGCCTGCAGATCGACCACGGCGGGCTGATCGACGCCCTGATCTATCTCGACGCCGACGAGGCGGACCTGGAGGCCTGGTTCACCGAGCGGTTCATCGGCCTGTGGACCGTGGCCGAGCACGACCCTACGTCGTTCTACGCCCGCTTCCGGCATCTTGACGAGGCCGGCGCCCGCGCCTTCGCCAAGCTGGTCTGGGAGGCGATCAACCTGCCCAACCTGCGCGACCACATCGTCGCCGCCCGTGGCCTGGCGGACATCGTCATCCGCAAGGGCCCCGGCCACGCGATCGAGGCGATCGGCGAGCGGTCGGCGGCCAGACCGTAAGCGCATGGCCCGCATCATCCTGGTCCGCCATTGCGAGTCCGAAGCCAACCGCGCCGGCCCCGAAGGCGGCGGCTCGAACTCGCCGCTGAGCACTCGCGGGCGCGAGCAGGCCCGGGCCGTTCACGCCGCCTTTCTGGGTCGAGGCCTGGGCGACGCCGTGCTGATCTCCAGCCCGCTGACCCGCGCCGCCGACACGGCCAAGGCCATCGGTCGGGCGGTGGGCGTGGCCGTCGAGTTCGACGTGCGACTAGGCGCCGGGGAGGTCCAGGCGGATCGGTTTGACCTGGACGACCCCGCGACGCTGCCGATCGTCGGCGGCGAAGTGCTCGACGCCATAGCTGAGCGCGTTGATGGCGGCGCCGGCGTGCTGATCGCGGTCAGCCATCGCTATCCGATCTGGGCCCTGCTGACGCGCCTGTTGGGCGACCGCGGCACGGAGATCATGGACGAGCTGAACAACCTCGCTAACGGCGACAGCCTGGAGTTCGTCCTGGCCGACGGAGCCGCTCAGGCTGAGCCGCTCCACCGGCCTTTGAATAAGGTCTAGACGCGCTCGATGATGATGGCCGGGGCCATGCCGCCGGCGGCGCACATGGTGACCAGGCCGCGCTTCAGGTCGCGGCGTTCCAGTTCGTCCAGGATGGTGCCGATCAGCATCGAGCCGGTGGCCCCGATCGGGTGGCCGAGCGCCATGGCCCCGCCGTTCACATTGACCTTGTCGCGGTCGAGCTTCAGGTCGCGGATGAACTTCTCGGCCACCACCGCAAAGGCCTCGTTGACCTCGAACAGGTCGATGTCGTCGAGGGTCAGGCCGGCCTTTTCCAGCACCTTGCGCGCCGCCGGGACCGGGGCGTTGAGCATGAGAGTCGGGCTGTCGCCCATATTGGCCATGGCCACGATGCGGGCGCGGGCCTTGAGACCGTGCTTCCTGGCGTATTCCGGCGAGGCCATCAGCACCGCGCCGGCGCCGTCGACCACGCCCGAGGAATTGCCGGCGTGGTGCACGTGGGTGAACTTCAGATCCGGATAGACCTGGCGGATCAGCCCGCCGAAGGTGGTGCCCTTGTCGTCCAGCGGCGCCTCGGCCATCGCCTCGAAGGCGGGCTTCAGCTGACCGAGACCCTCCATCGTGGTCTGCGGACGCGGGAACTCCTCGTGGTCCAGCGCCAGGCTGCCGTCTTCCTTGTAGACCGCCACCAGGCTCTTGTTGAAGTGGCCGCCGCGGATCGCCGCGTCGGCGCGCTGCTGGCTGACCAGGGCCAACTCGTCCACCGCCTGGCGGGAAATGCCTTCCATCGTGGCGATGGCGTCGGCGCAGACGCCCTGGTGCGACTGCGGATGCCTGGCGCGCAGGCGAAGGTTGCCGGAATCCATCAGCATCGGGCCGGCCGAGCGGTCGGCGTTCCCGGCCGAGGACGACGAGGTGTAGGACATCATCTCGGTGCCGCCGGCGATGACCAGGTCTTCCATGCCCGACATGACCATGGCCGCGCCCAGGTTCACCGAGGTGATGCCGGAACCGCAGTAGCGGTCGAGGGTGACCCCGCTGGCCTTGGTGTCGTAGCCGGCGTCGAGCGCCGCCATGCGGCCGAGGTCGCCGCCCTGCTTGCCGCGCTGGCTGGAGGTGCCCCAGATGATGTCATCGACCTCGGCGGTGTTCAGGCCGTTGCGTTCGGCCAGAGCCGCCAGCACCGAGGCGGCCAGCTGCTGGGGATGGATATCGGCGAGCGCGCCTTTGCCAACCTTGCCGATGCCGCGGGGCGTGCGGCAGGCGTCGATGATCAGGGCTTCGGCCATTTGGGGCATTCCTTTTCGAGGCGGCGGACGGTCTGCCGCATTCCGGGTCGCCATCCCTATAGCCCGCGCGCGCGGGCTTCGGAACCGTGCCCTAGGGTGAACCCGGCTTTGGGTGTCCACGATCACGTCCGAAAACCGCGAGACTCGTGGCGCCGGCAGCGCGATCATACCGGCATGGATATGGATGCAGACGCCTGCTACCGGGCCTTCGAGACGCGTGACGCCCGTTTCGACGGGCGGCTGTTCGTGGGTGTGAAAACCACCGGAATCTATTGCCGGCCGATCTGTCCGGCGCGGACGCCGAAGCGGGAGAATGTGCGTTTCTTCGTCTCCGCCGCCGGCGCGCAGGCTGCGGGGTTCCGGCCCTGCCTGCGCTGCCGGCCGGAGACCTCGCCGGATTCCGGCGCCTGGCGCGGCTCGTCGAGCACCGTCTCGCGCGCGCTCAGCCTGATCGAGGACGGCGCGCTGGACGAGTGCGGGGTCGACGCCCTGGCCGCGCGGCTGGGCGTCGGCGAGCGGCAGCTGCGCCGCCTCTTCCAGCGCAAGCTGGGCGCCTCGCCGATCGCCGTCGCCCAGACCCGGCGCATCCACCTGGCCAAGCAGCTGATCCACGAGACCAACCTGCCCATGACCCAGGTGGCGCTGGCCTCCGGTTTCGGCAGCACGCGGCGGTTCAATGAGACCTTCCGGCGCCTGTTCGGCCGCCCGCCGGCGGCGCTGCGACGGGCGCATGCGCCAACCGACGCCACCGGCGCCGACGTCTCGCTGCACCTGGCCTATCGTCCGCCCTATGACTGGGACGGCCTGCTGAACTTCCTGAAGCTGCGCGCCATTCCGGGCGTCGAGCGGGTGGAGACGGACGCCTATGTCCGCAGCATCGCGCTCGGCGGCGACCCGGGTCTGATCCGGGTCGAACCGGCAGACCGCAATCGGCTGAGGGTCACCGTGCGGTTTGGCCGGCTGAGCGAGCTGCCGACCATCATCGCCCGCGTCCGCCGGGTGTTCGATCTGGCCGCCGACCCGGTCGCCATCGGCGCGCATCTGAGCCAGGACCCGGCGCTGGCGCCGCTGGTCGGCGCGCGACCGGGCCTGCGCGTGCCGGGCGCCTGGGACGGGTTCGAGCTGGCCGTGCGCGCCATCCTCGGCCAGCAGATCACCGTTACGGCGGCCACGGCGCTGGCCGGAAAACTGGTCTCCGCCCATGGCCAGCCCCTGCCAGCGCCGATCGAGGGTCTGACCCACACCTTCCCGACGCCGCAAGTCCTGGCCGGGGCCGATATCGCCGCCCTGGGCATGCCGCGCAGCCGCGCCGCGGCGCTGAGTTCGCTGGCCGCCGCGGTCGCCGCCGACCCGGCCATCTTCGGTCCCAGCCGCAGCCTGGAAGCCGCCGTCGCCCAACTGAAGAGCCTGACCGGCATCGGCGAATGGACCGCCCAGTATATCGCCATGCGCGAGTTGCGCGAACCGGACGCCTTCCCCGCCGCCGACATCGGCCTGATGCGCGCCCTGGCCGACGAGACAGGCCGCCGCCCCACCCCCGCCGAACTGCTCGCCCGCGCCGAACGCTGGCGCCCCTGGCGCGCCTATGCCGCCTTGCATCTCTGGGCGGGCGACACCCACGCGGAGGCGGGGAAGCGGGCGGCGTGACCTTCCGGCTCGTGGGAAGGCCCATATTTAACCGTCATCCCCCGCTGGAGCGGCGAAGCCGCGGAATGCGGGGGACCCATGAACACGGACGTTCGACGGTGATCATGGGTGGCCCGAACAAGTCGGGCCATGACGGTAGGGGCAAGGGGCGCCCTAGCGCACCTCGAACCGATAGACGCCGGAACCGATGGCCGCGCGGAGTCGCCCGCCCTTGGATGCAACCG
>DASYAQ010000270.1:0-6387 GCA_036501225.1 Caulobacteraceae bacterium
GTCTCCAGCTGGTCGAGCACGCCGGCGCGGATCACCTTTTCGCCGGCGCTCATGGGAAAGCCCAACCGGACCTTCGCCTCATAGACCATGTCGGCGATCATGCCGCGATTGGCGGCGTGGGTGATGAGGGCGCTGACCAGCGCCTCCTGCACGGCCAATCTCTGCTCGACTTCACTTCCGCTCATCATCCGCCTCCCCGATTGGCGTAAATCATGGCTAACAGCCTCCGAACTTAGGTGTTGAAGTGGGCGAAAGTTTGACCAAATACGGCCAAGCTATAGTAATACTTTAGTAACGATTGGCCGCTGACGTGAAGAGAATCGACGGGGTTCTGTTGACCGGTCGCATCGCCGATTTCGTTGCTTTCGCAGGGCGGCGGGGGGCAGATCACTTGGATCGGGCCGGCGCGATGTGCCACCTTCGCCCAGGGACGGGAGGCGGCCGATGAGCGAGCACTATCCGGTTGAGGAAAAGTCGGTGGCGACCTTGCAGGCCGCCATGGCCGCGGGGGCTGTCGACTCGGTCGGTCTGGTGTCGGCCTATCTGGCCAGGATCGAGGCGATCGACCGGTCGGGCCCCGCCCTGCGCAGCGTCATCGCGCTCAATCCACTGGCGCTGGACGATGCGCGCCGGCTGGACGAGGAGCGGGTCGCCGGCCGGCTGCGCGGGCCGCTGCACGGCATACCGGTGCTGGTGAAGGACAATATCGACACCGACGACGGCACGGCGACCACGGCCGGCTCGCTGGCGCTGGCCGACAATGTCACCCGGCGCGACGCGCCGGTGGTCGCACGGCTGAAGACGGCGGGCGCGGTCATCCTGGGCAAGACCAACCTGTCCGAATGGGCCAATATCCGCTCGACCCGTTCGATCAGTGGCTGGTCGGCCGTCGGCGGCCTGGTGAAGAACCCCTATGTGCTGGACCGCAGCCCCAGCGGCTCGTCTTCGGGGACCGGCGCCGCCATCGCCGCCAGCCTGGCGGCGGTCGGGATCGGCACCGAAACCAATGGATCGGTCGTCGCGCCGTCCTCGGTCAACGGCCTGGTCGGACTGAAACCCACGCTCGGCCTGGTCTCGCGCACCCACATCGTACCCATTTCAAGCCGTCAGGACACCGCCGGACCTATGGGCCGCAGCGTTGAGGATGTGGCGATCCTGCTGACCGCCATGGCCGGCCCCGATCCGGCCGACCCGGCGACGGCGCAGGCGGGCGACCACGCCTGCGACTATGCCGCGGCCTTGCGCGGGGCCAGTCTGAAGGGCCGGCGGCTGGGGGTTCTCGGCTTCGCCAGCGAACTTTCCGCCGACGTCGATGCGGTGTTCGCCGCGGCGATGGCGATTTTGCGGGCGGGGGGCGCCGAAATCATCACGCCCGACTACAAGCGGCCGGCCGAGATCAGCGCCAATGCGCGCACCGCGCTGATGCGCGAACTGAAAAGCGACCTCAACGCCTATCTCGCCACCACGCCGGCCGCGGTGAAGGCGCGCAATCTTGCCGACCTGATCGCCTTCAACCGCGCCAACGGGCGGGAGATGGCGCTGTTCGGCCAGGACTATTTCGAGCGGGCGGAGGCGACCAAGGGGGTCGAAGACGAAGCCTGGATCGAGGCGCGCCAGACCGCACAGCGTCTGGCCGGGCCGGAGGGGATCGATCGGCTGATCGCGGACAATCGCCTGGACGCCCTGGTCGCATGTACCTGCGGGCCGGCCTCACGGATCGATTTCGCCACCGGCGACCATACCAGCGGCCGATCCGCGGGCCTGCCGGCCATTGCCGGCTATCCGCACCTGACCGTGCCCATGGGCCAGGTCCAGGGCCTGCCCGTCGGCCTCTCCTTCATCGGGCCGGCCTGGACCGAGGCTGTGCTGCTGGCCCTCGGCCACGCATTCGAGCAGGCCGCGCAGGCGCGCAAACCGCCGACCTACATCGCCTCGCTGGAGATGACGCCCCAGGCGGAGCTGGCGACCGCGCCGAACGCCTGACCAGCCGAGCCGGTGGAATCACGTGCCCGGCGTGACGCCCGGCGCTAAATAGGCGTGCAGCGCCGCGACCACCTGGGCCCCCTCGCCGACGGCGGCGGCGACCCGCTTGACCGACACCGCGCGCACGTCGCCGATGGCGAAGGCGCCGCGAAGGCTGGTCTCCAGCGGATGCCGGCCCGCCCCGGCGTCGGCGCCGGTGAGCACGAACCCCTTGGCGTCGAGCCTGACGCCCGACCCGGCCAGCCAGTCGGTATTCGGATCGGCGCCGATGAACAGGAAGAGGTGCGGGATCGCCTTGCGGGTCTGCTGGTCATTGCGGCAATCGCGCCAAACGACGGTTTGCAGGGCCGCCCCGTCGCCCTCCAGGCCCACGACCTCCGAGCGGGTGACCACCTCGACATTGGCCAACCCCTTGATGCGGTCGATCAGGTAGCGCGACATGGTGGCCTCGAGGCCGTCGCGGCGGATCAGCACCCAGACCTTGCGCGCCTGGCTGGCCAGATAGACGATCGCCTGGCCCGCAGAGTTGCCACCGCCGACCAGCGCGACCTCCTCGTCGGCGCACAGGCGGGCTTCCAGCGGCGAGGCCCAATAGTGCACCGACACGCCTTCGAACGTGTCGAGATTGGCGATCGGCAGACGGCGGTAGCGCGCGCCGGCGGCGACGACCAGCGCGCGCACGCGGACCGTCTCGTCATCGGCCAGGGTGAGGCGGAAGCCCTCGGCGGTCGCCGCCAGCGCGTTGACCTGATCAGGAATGGCCATCTCGACGCCGAACTTCAGGGCCTGGTTGTAGGCCCGCGCCATGAGCGCCATGCCGGTGATGCCGGTGGGAAAGCCGAGATAGTTCTCGATCCGCGCCGAGGCCCCCGCCTGGCCGCCAAAGGCCCGGCAGTCCAGGGCCAGAACCTTCAGCCCCTCGGACGCTGCATAGACCGATGCGGCCAGGCCCGCCGGCCCGGCCCCGACGATGGCGACGTCATAGAGGGTCTCGGGATTGATCGGCCCGACCATGCCCAGGCAACGGGCCAGTTGACCCTCCGCCGGGTTGCGCAGCAGCTGGCCGCCCGGGCAGAGCACGATCGGCAGGACGTCGGCCTCGATCTGGAAGCGCTCGATCAGGGCGCGGGCCTCCGGATCGATGTCCGCGTCCAGGGTCTGGTACGGATAGCCATTGCGGTCGAGGAAGCCTTCCAGCCGCAGCACGTCGCCGCTGGCCGGCCGGCCGATGATGATCGGACCGGAGCCCGGCAGCTGCAGCAGGGCGACGCGGCGCAGGATCAGCGCCCGCATGATCCGCTCGCCCAGTTCCGCCTCGCCCACCAGCAGCGCGCGCAGCCGCTCCGGCGGGATGATCACGGCTTCGACCGGCGACAGAGCAAGAGCCTCGGTCAGCGCCGGTCGCCCGGTCAGCTGGCCGAGTTCGCCCATGAACGAGCCGGCCTGATAGGTGACGATCGGGCGGACATGGCCGAGCTCGTCGCGCTGGGTCACGGTCACGGCGCCGGAGACGATCAGCGTCAGACCATGGCCGCTCTCGCCGATCTTGCTCAGGGCCTCGCCCTCGGCGAAGGCGCGCGGCTTGCCGAAGCGACGCAGGCGATCCAGTTCCGCCGGCGTCAGCGTCGGGAACCGATCCTCGCGGCGCATATCGAGTATGGAAACGGTGGGCTCGGTCATCCTGGCAAGCCTAGGCCGACAAGAGGCCGCGGGCCAAGCTCAACCACGGGGGCCACCCCGCATAAGCCGAGTGCTCAGTAGTAGCGCGGGATCGGTCCCAGCTGCGGGGTCATGCGGTCGGAGAGGTCGAACATCACCTCGTCGATATAGCACCAGCCCCAGCCTTCCGGCGGGTCGTAGCCCTCGATGATCGGATGGTTGGTGGCGTGGAAATGCTTGGTGGCGTGCCTGTTGGGCGAGTCGTCGCAACAGCCGACGTGACCGCAGGTGCGGCACAGTCGCAGGTGCACCCAGATGTCGCCGCTCTTCAGGCACTCCTCGCAGCCCTTGGCGCTCGGCGTCACCGTGCGGATGGCGCCCATGTGGGTGCAGTCGTTGCTCATGCCTCGCCTCCGTTCAGCCAGTCCAGGATCGCCGGGTTCTCCTCGCGCGGATAGGCGTGGCTGAGATCGGCGATCTCGCGATAGGTCACGTCCGCCCCGGCCGCGGTCAGGGCCTCGTTGGCGCCGCGGGCCACGTCGACGGAAAACATCCAGTCCAGCGCCCCGTGCACCAGGTAGATCGGCAGGTCGCGCATCCGGTCGGCATCGGCCATCTGGGCGATCATCGGGTGGAAGGAGGCGGAAACCGGCGCCAGGTGGGTGAACGGCGAGTCCGCCTCCAGGCCGCTGACATAGGTGAAGGTGCCGCCGTCGCTCATGCCGGTCAGCAACAGGCGCCGCTGGTCGAGGTTCCAGCCGCGGCGCGCCAGATCGAGGATGCGGGCGAGGTTGGGGGTGTCGCCGTCCGGCCCGGAGAGCGCCCAGGTCGAGCCGACGGCGGTGGGAGCGATCAGGATCGCGCCCTGGCCGCGGGCGTCGCGCAGCCAGCTCCACAGGAAGCTGCGCCCACTGCCGCCGCCGCCGTGCAGCGCCATCACCAGCGGCCATTGCCGGTCGGGCGTGTAGTCCTCGGGCACGTACATGGAAAAGCCGCCGCGGCCGCCCGGTTCGTCGTCGATATGCACCACGCCCACATCCTCGCGCGGCGCGGTGCCGGTCAGGCGGGCCTGCAGGCCCGGGTCATCGCGGCGGCCGGGCGCGAGGAAGAAGCGGCTGACCGGCGGCAGGCCAGCGGCGAGCGGGTAGAGCGCCTCCTGCGCGCGCGGCAGCAGACGCAGGGCGCGGAAGGCGGCGCGCAGGCCGTCGGCGTCGTCGGGCGCGGCGCGCAGGGCGTCGAAGGCGTCGAGCACCGCGTCCCTGGCGGTCTCCAGCCGCTGGCGCATCGGGGCCAGGTCCTCGGGCCAGGCCTCCAAATCAGGCCGAACCAGGCGCAGCGCCGCATCGGGCGAGCCGATGGTCTCCAACACCAGGTCATATTGCGCCGGGTTCAGGTTGCGGGCGACGAAGCCCAGCGCCTCCAGCGACCGCAGCAGCGGCGGCAGAAGCATGGTCAGGTCGTCGAGAACGCCGTCTTCCAACCTGGTCTCCCGCGATCGCGTTTGCAGCCCGGTGGCCGCAGGCTAAACCTTCGCGCCATGCAAGGTCCAACCCATTGCGGTCACGCACCGTGAGCCCGCGCTCGGACGCCGTGATCATCGGCGGCGGCCACAACGGCCTGGTCTGCGCCTTCTATCTGGCGCGGGCGGGCCTCAAGGTGCGGGTGCTGGAACGCCGCGGCATCGTCGGCGGCGCGGCGGTGACCGAGGAATTCCATCCGGGTTTCCGCAACTCGACGGCCAGCTACACGGTCAGTCTGCTGAATCCGAAGGTGATCGCCGACATGCGGCTGGCCGAGCGGGGCCTGCGCATCGTCGAGCGGCCGATCTCCAACTTCCTGCCGCAGCCCGACGGCGGCTATCTGAAACTGGGCGGCGGGCTGGAGCGGACGCAAGGAGAGTTTCGCCGCTTCTCGGTCCACGACGCCGAGGCGCTGCCGGCCTATTACGACGCGCTCGAAGGCGTGGCCGAGGTGCTGCGCGACCTGGCGCTGAAGACGCCGCCGAACGCCGGCGGCGGCTTGCGCTCGCTGCTGGCCGCGGCGACTCAAGGCCGGATGCTGGCCGCCATGCCGCTGGAGCGGCAGCGCGATACGCTGGATCTCTTCACCAAGAGCGCCCGGGCCTTTCTGGACGGCTGGTTCGAGAGCGAGGCGGTCAAGGCCGCTTTCGGCTTCGACGCGGTGGTCGGCAACTACGCCAGCCCGGATACGCCGGGCTCGGCCTATGTGCTGCTGCACCACGTATTCGGCGAGGTGAACGGCAAGAAGGGCGCCTGGGGCCACGCCATCGGCGGCATGGGCGCGATCACCCAGGGCATGGCCGCCGCCTGTCGCGAGGTGGGCGTCGAGATCGCGCTCGAGGCGCCGGTGGCCCGGGTGCTGGTCGAGGGCGGCGCGGCGGTCGGCGTGCGGCTGGAGACCGGTGAAGAGGCGTTCGGCGCCGCGATCGTCGCCAATGTCGGCCCGCGCATCCTCTATGAGCGGCTGATCGACGCCGCCGACCTGGCGCCGGATTTCCTGAAACGGATGAAGGGCTTCAAGACCGGCTCAGGGACGTTCCGGATGAACGTCGCCCTCTCCGAACTGCCCGACTTCACCTGCCTGCCCGGCAAGGCGATGGCCGAGCATCATCAGAGCGGGATCATCATCGCCCCGACGCTCGACTATATGGACCAGGCCTTCACCGACGCCCGCCGGTTCGGCTGGTCGAAATCGCCGATCGTCGAGATGCTGATCCCCTCGACC
>DASYAQ010000271.1:0-4511 GCA_036501225.1 Caulobacteraceae bacterium
CCAGGCTCGACTGGATGGGCCCCAGCCGGAAGAACCGCTTCACTCGGCCGCCTCCGGGGCGGAATCCAGGTCCTGCTGCTTGGCCAGGCGGGCATAGAGGCCGCCCGAGCGGGTCAGGCCGGCGTGAGTGCCGGTCTCG
Organism: Caulobacteraceae bacterium; assembly: GCA_036501225.1. Lineage (GTDB taxonomy): Bacteria > Pseudomonadota > Alphaproteobacteria > Caulobacterales > Caulobacteraceae > Poindextera. Next base: position 140 of record DASYAQ010000271.1, read on the forward strand.
ACCACCTGGCCATCGGCGATGACATAGATGCGGTCGGCGCTCTTCACCGTCGACAGGCGATGCGCGATCAGGATGGTCATCCGGCCGGCCATCAGCCGCTCCAGCGCCGCCTGCACCAGCGCCTCGCTCTCGGTGTCCAGCGCGCTGGTCGCCTCGTCGAGCAGCAGGATCGGCGCGTTCTTCAGAAAGGCGCGGGCGATGGCGATGCGCTGGCGCTGGCCGCCGGAGAGCCGCGCGCCGGCCTCGCCGACCCCGGTGTCGTAGCCCTTGTCGAGGGTCAGGATGAAGTCGTGGGCGGCGGCGGCGCGGGCGGCGGTCTCGATCTCGTCGCTGGTCGCGTCCGGCTTGGCATAGGCGATGTTGGCGCGGATGGTGTCGTCGAACAGGAAGGGCTCCTGGGTCACCAGGGCGATCTGGTGGCGGAGCGAGGCGAGCGTCATCGTGCGGATGTCGCGGCCGTCGATGCTCACCTGGCCCGAGGTCACATCGTAGAAGCGCGGGACCAGGTTCAAAAGCGTGGTCTTGCCGCCGCCGGACGGGCCGACCAGGGCCACGGTCTCGCCGCGCCTGGCCTCCAGCGTCACGCCGTTCAGCGCCACCGCGGCCTCGCCATAGCTGAAGCGGACGTCCTCGAAGCGCAGGGTCTCGGCCGCCGCGGTCAGCGGCGCGGCGTCGGCGGCGTCGCCGACCTCGGGCTCGATATCCATGGCCGCGAACATGCGCTGGGCGGCGGCCAGGCCCTCGGCGAACACCGGCGGCAGATTAGCCAGCTGCCGCAGCGACTGGGTGGCGGCCAGAAAGGCGAACAGATAGGAGGTGAAGGCGCCGGCGAAGGCGGCATTGCCGTGGGCGCGCCAGCCGGCATAGACCATGACCCCGGCCAGCACGACGGCCATCACCATCTCGACCACCGGCGACGAGGCCGCGCCGATATTGGCCCCGCGGATGATGTGGGCCTGGCGGCGGCCGACCGCCTCGGCGACGCGGTTCTGCTCGTAGGCCTCGCGATTGTCGATCTTGACCACCTTGACGCCGTCTATGCCCTCCATGATCGCGGTCGACAGGCTGGAGGTCTCCTTCATCGCCCCGATGGCGGCGGCGCGCGACCAGCGGGTGAAGCGGTCCATCAACAGGCCCAGCAGCGGCCCGACCAGGACGATGCCCAGGGTCAGCACCGGATCGCGGATCAGCATCACGGTCAGAAGACCGATGACCATGACCAGGCTCTGGAAATAGGTCAGCAACGCGGTGGTGGCGGCGTTCCGCAGCAGGCTGGCGTCATAGAGCATGGCCGAGACGAAGGAGCCGGTGTGCTCGCCGCGCAGCCGGGCCAGGTCCGAGCGGATGACGCGGCCGAACAGATCGGTCTGGATCTGGCCGACGATGCGATGGCCCACGGTGTTCATCATCCAGCTCTGAACGATCTGGGCCAGCGCCCGCAGGATCCCCAGGCCGACGAGCAGGGCCGCGATCTGGTAGAGCTGGCCAAGATTGCCATGCAGGATGTCGTTGACGCCCGGCTGCACCACCCAGGTGGCCAGCGAGGTGGCGGCCGCCACGACCAGGGCCGCGACCACCGCCAGGGCGATCTTGCCCCTGTGGCCGGCGAGGTAGGTCCGCGCCACCCGCATTGCGATGCTGGAGGCCTTCATCGGCGGTGAAATGGGCTTGGCGTCACTCATGATCCCGCGCCCGTTCGGCGCATCCGCGACGTCGCAGGCGCCAAGTGCATCTTCAATTCATACCGTCCAACGTCTATGTGGGGCCAGCTAACCCGAATCCCCACAGGCATGCAGCTTAATTTGACCCGGTTCGATCTCACCCAGCCGCGCGGCCGCCTTATCGCCGGTCTCGACTATTTTTGGAACGACCACGCCTTTTTGCGGGTCTTCTTCAGCAATGCGCACTGGATCAGCGATGAACTGGTGCGCACCAACCAGCCTTCGCCCGCGCAGCTGAAACGCTGGAAGGCGGCGGGCATCAAGACGGTGATAAACCTGCGCGGCGGCTTCGACGGCAGCTTCTATGCGCTCGAGAAGCAGGCCTGCGAAAAGCTCGGCCTGAAGCTGGTCAACTTCACCGCCACCTCGCGCGACGTGCCCAGCGCCGAGAACATGCGCGGCGTGCGCGAGCTGTTCGACACCATCGAGTACCCGGCGCTCATTCACTGCAAGTCGGGCGCGGACCGCGCCGGCATCATGAGCGTCTTCTACATGCACTTCCGCCGCGGCCAACCGATCCGCGAGGCGCTGAAGCAGCTGTCGCCACGCTACCTGCACACCAGGGCCGGCAAGCCCGGCGTGCTCGACTACATCTTCGAACGCTACTTCAGCGAGGCCGAGCCCAGGGGGATCAGCTTCTTCGACTGGACCCAGTCGGACGCCTACGACCCGGTGAAGATCAAGGCCGACTACAAGGCCCCGTGGTGGGGCGTGTTCTTCACCGAGAAGCTGGTGCTGTTTCGGCGGGAGTAGAGGCTCGGGCGGGCGGCGTGCGGATCAGCACGAAGCCGCAGGCCGCCGCCGCGGCGCAGGCGATGGCGCAGGCCAGCAGGGCGACGCGAAATCCGGCGGTGAGGCTGGCGCCGGCGGCGGCGAGCACCGCACCCAGCAGAGCAGTCGCGATCAGGCCGCCGGTGCGCGCCACGGCGCTGTTGAAACCCGAGGCCGAGCCCGTGTGGCGGCTGTCCACCGAGGCCAGCACCGCCGTGGTCAAGGGCGCGGCGACCCCCGCCATGCCGATCGACATGACCAGGATGGCGGGCAGCACCGTGGTCCAATAGCTGCCGCCGGGCCCGATGCGCATGGCCAGCAGAAAGCCCGCGCCCACGATCAACGAACCGCCGATCAGCGGGAAGCGGCCGCCGACCTTGCCGGCGAAGGCGCCCAGCGCCGGCGAGGCGGCTGACATCACCAGCGGAAAGGGCAGCAGCGCCGCGCCCGCCGCCGTCGCCGAATAGTGCGCCGCCTGGATCAGTTCGTAGGGGACCAGAACCAGCAGGGCGCCCAGCGCGCCGTAGACCAGCAGGGTCAGAAGGGTCAGGCCGACGAAGTTGCGCGAGCCGAACAGCGCCAGCGGCATCATGGCCTTGTCGCCGCGGCGATGCTCGACCAGGACGAAGGCGGCGAGCAGGCCAAAGCCGCCGGCCATCATGAGCACGGCCATGGTCGTCCAGCCTTGCGGGCCGGACCCGATGGTCAGTCCCCAGGTGAGGAAACCCAGTCCCAGGGTGGCCAGCACCGCGCCCTCGGTATCCAGGGGAGCCGGCTTGTCGTTCAGCGTCTCGCGCACGTAGCGCCAGGCGAGCAGGACGGCGCCGGCGGCGACCGGCAGGTTGATCAGGAAGATCGCCCGCCAGCCGACCGTGTCGATCAGCCAGCCGCCGAGCACCGGGCCGATGGCGCCGGCCATGGCGCCGACGCTTGCCCAGGTCCCGATCGCCCGGCCGCGCGCCTCGCCCGAGAAGGCGTCGCCCAGAATGGCCAGGCTGTTGGGCATCAGAATGGCCGCGCCGACGCCCTGCACCACCCGGCCGGCCAACAGGAGGGCCATGTTTGGCGCGAACGCGCAGGCGAGGGAGGCTGCGGCGAACACCACCGTGCCGACGACCAGCATCCGGCGACGCCCGAACCGGTCGCCCGCCGCGCCGCCGAACAGCAGCAGCGCACTCAGCGGCAGCAGATAGGCGTTGATCACCCAGGGCAGTTCGCCGGCGGCGGCCTGCAGGCTCTTGCCGATGGCGGGCAGGCCGACATTGACCACCGAGCCGTCGATGAAGGCCAGGCTGGAGGCCAGTATGGTGGTGGCCAGCACCAGGCGCGGGTGCTCCGAACGGCCCCCCGGCCGCGCCGCGGCGCTGGCGAGGTCGCAGCTGGCTTGGGTGACGCTCATCCAGGCAAGGGCTTGGCTAGCCCTCGACGTCCGTTTCCGGGCGGTCGTCGCCGGACGCGACCTCTTCGTGCCAGCGCCCCTCCTCGTCCTCGTATTCGATGCCGGTGGTCTCGCCCGCCAGCTCCTGCTCCGCCGCCGCCTTGCGCGCCGCGGCCTTGGCGGCGTCGTGGGTCGAGAAGGTTTCGGAATAGCTGCCGTCGACCCGGTAGGCCCAGCCGCCGTCATGCTCCACGATCTCGTATCTCAATATCGACATGGCCGCTCCGTTCCTACCTAGTCTTCGTGCCCGTCCTCGTGCGGATCGAGCAGCTTGTGGGCGTGGATGATGAAATAGCGGGTGAGCGCGTTGTCGACGGTGGCCTGGGCGCGCGCCGCCCAGGCCCGGCGCGCCTCGGCATAGTTGGGATAGGCGCCGACGAATTCGATGGCCTTCAGGTCGCGGAACTCGGCGCCGCCGAGCTCCTTCAGCTCGCCGCCGATG
>DASYAQ010000272.1:0-6346 GCA_036501225.1 Caulobacteraceae bacterium
GACCCTCGATTCAAGCCTCCGGGCCGAGATCCAGCAGGCCATCGGGACGGCGGCGACGGCGCCGACCAGCCGGCTGGAGGCCGACCGCCGCGCCCGCGAGGCCGGCGAGACCGCCATCGCGGTGCTGCGCTCCGAAGGCTACTACGACTACGTGGTCGAGCCCGGCATCGGCGACGGCGACCAGCCGCAGGGGTTCGTCACCATCACGCCCGGCCCGCGCTCGAAGATCGCCCAGCCGCATATCGAGTGGCAGGGCGCGGCCCCCGATCGCAAGATCGCCGCCGCCGCCGAGGCGGCGATGAAGCTGAAGCCCGGCGACCCCGGACGCGCCGTCGACATCATCGCCGCCGAGGGCCGCATCGTCGCCGCCTTGCGCGAGAGCGGCTTCGCCGACGCCACGGCGCAACCGCGCGAAGTCGTGGTCGATCATGCCGATTTCACCGTGCAGCCGGCCTTCCGGATCGCCGCCGGCGACCTGGTGCATCTCGGCGATGTCGAGGTGATCACCCACGGCCGCACCAACCCGAAATGGGTGGCGCACCTGGCGCCCTGGCGCGTCGGCGACGCGTATCGGCCGAAGTCGGTGGCCGAACTGGAACGCCGCCTGCTCGATTCCGGCGTCTATGACCGGGTCACCGTGTCGCTGGCGCCCGCCGAGCAGGCGGTGAAGGGCCAGCGGCCGGTGATCGTCAGCCTGGCCGACCGGCCGAAGGGCACGCTGGAGCTCGGCGCCAGCTATTCGACCGACGAGGGGATCGGCGTCGACAGCCGCTGGATCCTGTATAATCGCCTCGGCCGCGGCGACACCCTGACCAACATCTTCCGCGTCGCCCAGATCGACAGCCGGCTGCAGACCCAGCTCGCCTTGCCGGACTGGCGACGGCCCGAGCAGACCCTGAGACTGACCGCCGCCCTCTATCGCGACGACACCCCGGCCTATCTGGACTACGGTGGCGGGGTCAGCGCCGACCTGACGCGGCGTTTCGGCAAGACCTCCTTCCTGACCTACGGCCTGTCGCTGGACGCCACCCAGACCAACGAAAAGGAGAACGCCAACTTCATCGCGCTGAACCACCAGCGCAAGCTGGCCACGCTCGGCGGCCTGGTCGCTTTCGCCGTCGACCGCTCGAACGACCCGCTCGATCCGACCTCCGGCTGGCGGCTCGACGCTCGCGTTGAGCCCAGGGCCAGCATCGGCGATGGGCCCATCGTCTACCTGAAGGCCCAGGCGCAGGTGTCGGCCTATCTGCCGCTGGGAGCCACGGCCGGGACGGTGATCGCTGGCCGCATCCGGCTGGGCGAGATCGCCGGCGGCGACATCCCGCTGGTGCCTGCCCAGGACCGCTTCTACGCCGGCGGTGGCGGCTCGGTGCGCGGCTATGGCTATCAGGAGGTCGGGCCGCGCTATGCCGACAACACCCCGGAAGGCGGCCTCTCCCTGTTCGAGAGCTCGATCGAGGTGCGCCGGCGGATTACGGAGCGCTGGGGCGTGGTCGGCTTCGTCGACGCCGGCGCGGTCGGGACCCAGGTGACACCCGATTTCGCCCATCCGGAAGTCGGGGTCGGCGTCGGCGTCCGTTATAATCTGGGTTTCGGGCCGATCCGGCTGGACATCGCCACGCCGTTGACCCGACGCAAAGGCGACGGCTTCATCCAGCTCTACCTCAGCATCGGGCAGAGCTTTTGAGCGAGCCCGAGCCAGTAACGCGGCCGAAGCCGGCCAAGGCGTCGCCGCCGCCGCGCAAGCCTTCGCTGTGGGGTCACCTGGCGTTGGACGCCCTGGTGCTGGTCATCGGCCTGGTGCTGGTCGCCGGGGTGATCGCGCGGTTCGGACCGTTGACCCCCGCCGGCCGCGCCTTCATCGCCGAGCGGCTGGAGGGCCTGCAGGTCGGCCAGTTCGGGCGGCTGCACGTGGAAGGCCTGGACGGCGACCTGTGGGGCGATTTCGGCGTCACGCGCCTGACCGTCGCCGACCGCAGCGGCGTCTGGCTCGACGCGCGCCGGATCGCGGTCCGCTGGCGCCCGGTCGACCTGCTCCGGCGCCGGGTGCAAATCGACGACCTGGAAGGCCAGGTGCAGGTCATCCGCGCGCCTGTGTTCGAACCCGGCAACCTGGCCAAGCGGCAGGCCGTCGCCGTGCAGATCGACCGGTTCAAGCTGGAGATCGAGACGCTGCCGGCAGCCAGTTCGACCCGGGGGCTGTTTTCGACCACCGGCGCGCTCGACCTGGAGCGCAACGGTGCCATCGCCGGCGCGCTGTCAGCGCAGAGCCGGCTGCACGCGGGCGACGGCCTTAGCGCCCGCTACGATTTCGGTGTCCATCAGCGGCTGGCCATCACCGCCCAGGCGCGCGAGGCGCAAGGCGGGGCGATCGCCGGGCTGCTTGGTCTGCCGGCCGACAAGGCCTTCTCGCTCGATGCCCGGTCCGGCGGCGCGCAAGGCAATGGCTGGCTGCACCTGCGCGCCATATCCGGCGACCAGCCGGTCGCCACCGCCGACGGGGCCTGGACCAAGGCCGGCGGCCAGGCCAGCGGCCAGGTCTCGCTGAACGCCTCGCGCCTCACCGCGCCGATGCTGCACGCCCTGGGTCCGCAGGTGCGGTTCACCGCCGCCGGACGGCCGGCGGGCGGCGACCTCTATGGCGTCGCCCTCTTCACCCGCGCCGACAACGCCGCCGCCCAGGCCGTCGGCATCGCCGACGCCGCCAAGCTGACCAGCACGAGCGGCCTGAGCGTCCAGGCCAGTGTCACCGACCTGCGCCGCATCCTGTCCGCGCCCGCCATGGGCCGCGGCGTGCTGAGCGGCCAACTGAAAGGCGGCCTCGGCGACTGGCGCCTGATCGGCAATGTGGCGGTCGAGCAGCTCAGTCTTGGCGGCTACAGCCTGGCGCGCGCCTCCGGGCCTGGGGAACTGGACCGGACCAAGGGCGAGTGGCGGCTGAAGCTGGACGCCACCGGCGAGCAGGGGAGGGGCTCCGGCCTGCTCGCGGCGATGATTGGCGGGCGACCGCACGCGACGTTCGAGGGCTCGCGGCTGGCCGATGGGCGCTACCTGATCCAGTCGCTGAAGGCGCAGGGGTCCGGCCTGGCGCTCGACGCCACCGGCCAGCGCGGCCTGCTCGGCGGCCTGAGCTTCAAGGGCGACCTGAAGGTCTCCAACCTGGCCATGGCCCGTCCGGGCGCGCGGGGAACCGTCGCCGCGACCTGGTCGGCGGGCCAGTCGCGCTTCGGCGACGCCTGGGCGGTCGATCTCAGCGCCCAGGGCGCCGCCTTCGCCAGCGGCCTCGCCCAGCTCGACCGGCTGCTCGGCGACAGGCCGAAGCTCGCCGCCGTTGGAACCTATGACCGCGGCGCCATCACCATCGCCAAGGCCGACCTGTCCGGCGCCGCGGCGGACGTGCGGGGCGCCGGACCCATCGGCAAGGACGGCGCGCTGAAGCTGGCGCTGAACTGGACCGCTCACGGCCCCTTCGACGCCGGGCCGGTCGAGATCGCCGGCGCGGCGTCCGGCAATGGCGCGATCACCGGAACCTGGGGCGCGCCGCGCATCGACCTGCTGGCCGAGCTCGAACGCGTCGACCTGCCTGACCTGACGCTGAGACCAGCCCATCTGGTGCTGTCCTTCATCAGCGCGCCGCAGGGCTTCAATGGCGACTTTGCGCTCACCGCCACCAGCGACTATGGCCCGGCCCGCGCCAAGGCGGCCTTCCGCTTCATCCCGGGCGGGCTGGCGCTGAGCGGCATCGACGCGGCCGGCGGCGGCGCGACGGCGACCGGGAACCTGACCTTGACCGGCGATGCGCCCTCCGTCGCCGACCTGTCCATCAGCGCCGGGCAGGGCGCTTTCCTGACCCAGGGCCACGCCGAGGCGCAGCTGAAGATCGCCGACGCCGCCGGCGCGCCGGTCGCCAGCCTGCGGCTGAAAGCCACAAATGCCGAACCGCGCGGCTCGCCCCTGGTGGCCACCGCCATCGACCTGAGCGCCGATGGACCCTTAAGTCACGCCGCCTACAAGATCAGCGGCGACCTGGCCTGGTCGGGCACGCCGGTGCGCCTGCAAGGCGCGGGCTTCGCCAGCGAGACCGGCGGCGCCTATGCGGTCAGCTTCGAAGGCGCCGGCAAGATCCGCAAGGCCGCCTTCCACACGCTCGCGCCCGCCCAGTTCACCTTCGGCGGCGTCGACCAGACCGCCAAGGCCAGCCTCGGCATGGGTTCGGGCCGCCTCGACCTGGACGCGCGCCAGACCGGCGCGGCCTTCGCCGCCAAGGCCAGGCTGGACAATGTCGACATGGCCGCCGTCGACGACGACTTCACCGGCCGGGTCGACGCCGACCTGGCGCTGGACGGCCACGACCAGGCGCTTGGCGGGACCCTGACCGCGCACCTGGCCGGCGCGCGGGTGCGCGACGCGCCGGCGAAGCTGGCGCTCGACGGCGACGTCAAGGCCAGCCTCGCCAACGCGCGCCTGGCCGTCGACGCCACCGCGACCAACCAGTCCGGCGGCCGCGCCAGCGTCAATCTCGACCTGCCGGCGGAGGCCTCGGCGGCGCCGTTCCGGGTCGCGATCGCCGCCGAGCGGCCGATGACCGGCCGCTTCGACGTCGACGGCGAGATCGAGCCGGTCTGGCAACTGCTGTTCGGCGGCACGCGCACCCTGGCCGGCCGCGCCACCGCCCACGGGACCATCGCCGGCAGCCTGAACACGCCCAGCTTCACCGGCCAGGCCAGCCTCGCCGGCGGCCGCTTCGAGGACGCCGCCACGGGGCTGAAGCTGCGCAACGTGGCCGCCCAGGCGGACCTGGCCCAGGACGTCATCTCCATGCGCAGCTTCACCGCCGCCGACGCCAAGGCGGGCACGGTCTCCGGCCAGGGCCAGGTCAGCCTCGCCAAGGGCGGCGAGAGCACGCTGACTCTGACGCTCAAGTCCTTCCAGCTGCTCGACAACGAGACGGCTAATGCGATCGCCTCCGGCAACGTCACCATCTCGCGCAACGCCGCCGGCAAGGCGACGCTGGCCGGCCAGCTGCTGATCAACCGCGCCGACATCTCCGCCAAGACCAGCCGCGCCCCGCCCGGCGTGGTCAGCATGGATGTGGTCGAGCGCAACCGGCCGGCCAGCCTCGACAACGGCCTGCAGGCCCAGACCGTCGACCGCAGCCTGTCGGCGGCGCTAGACATCCACCTGCGCGCGCCGGGCGCCGTCTTCGTCAAGGGCCTGGGCCTGAACGCCGAGATGAGCCTGGACGCCGCCGTCACCGGCGACACCTCGCGGCCGATCCTGCAGGGCACGGCCAATGTGGTGCGCGGCGACTACCAGTTCGCCGGCCAGCGCTTCGAGATCGAGACCCAGTCGACGGTCTATCTGGCCAGCGACCCGGCGGCGATCCGGCTGGACATCACCGCCAGCCGCGACGACCCGACCCTGACCGCGACCATCAACATCGCCGGCACGGCGGCCAAGCCGGAGATCACGCTGTCCTCGACGCCGGTCCTGCCGCAGGACGAGATCCTGGCCCAGGTGCTGTTCGGCGCCTCGGCCTCGCAGCTATCCGGCGTCGAGGCGGCGCAGCTGGCCGCGGCCCTGGCGACGCTCGCCACCGGCGGCGGCTTCGATATCCTGGGCGGCCTGCAGAACTTCGCCCGCCTGGATCGCCTGGCGCTGGGCACCGACAACGCGTCCGGCACCACCGTTTCCGGCGGCAAGTACATCGGCAAGCGCGTCTATCTCGAGCTCACCGGCGGCGGCCGCTACGGCCCCTCCGCCCAGGTCGAATACCGCGCCCCCCACGGCCTGTCGCTGATCTCCCAGGTGGGCGGCGAAGCGGGCGCCAAGCTGGCGGTCCGCTGGCGCCACGACTACGGCCATTCAACCGACGCCCCGGCGAAGAAGAAGTAATTGGGGACACGTACGACTGCCCGCAGCCTCGCCCGCCTGGGCGCCGACCATGGAAGTCGTACGTGTCCCCAATTACCAATTACAGGGATTCAACCCGGCCGCCGGCAAGCACCACCAGGGCCTCTTCGAAGGCGGCCGACGTGAAGAGCTGGGAATAGACCTGCCGGCAGGTCTCGACATGCGGGAGCCCGTCCGCATTGGCCACGACCAGCCACCGATCGCCGGCGAACGTCGCTGGCGGGAGCCGGTCCGCCGCCGCGCCGATGGACTGGAGCATCGATCGGGTCAAATCCAGCAGAACCTCCGGCTCGGATTCGGGATTGTGCACGAACCCGATCACCTTCGAGCTTCGCTTTGAGACCCCCTTCACAAGCCGAGCCCGGACCTGATTTCCGCAGATCGCCGCCTTGATCTCCATCTGCGCGGGCCGGCCCGCCAGACCGTCGCGGAC
>DASYAQ010000273.1:0-3999 GCA_036501225.1 Caulobacteraceae bacterium
TGGTAAGCGTCCGGTGCTGACCGCGGTTTAAGTGTCCTCTTGTTTGCAAGCGGACACTTGTTCAGGCGGCTTGCTGTTGTGTGGCCGCGGCCCAGGACCAGGGGAGCAGCTCGCCGATGCGGGAAGCTGGATGGTCGGCGATGCGATCGATGACGTCGGCCAGGTAGGCCTCGGGGTCGAGACCGTTCAGCTTGGCGGTCTGGATGAGGGTGTAGAGGATGGCGGCGCGCTCGCCGCCGGCATCGGAGCCGGCGAAGAGATAGTTCTTGCGGCCAAGGGCGAGCGGCCGGATGGCGCGCTCGGCGGCATTGTTGCTCATCTCCAGGCGCCCGTCGGTGGTGAAGCGGCAGAGCGCCGCCCAGCGGGTGCGGGCGTAGCGGATTGCGCCGGCGAGCGAGCTCTTGGCGCTGATCCGGGCCAGGGTGTCATCGAGGAAGAGCCTCAGCTGCTCCAGCAGCGGCACGGTGCGTTGCTGGCGCACGGCCAGGCGCTCGGCGGGGCCGCGGCCTGATATCCCGGCCTCGATGGCGAACAGCTCGGCGATGCGCGCCAGCGCCTCTTCGGCGGCGGGCGAGGCGGTGGCCAGATGCACGTCGTAGAGCTTGCGACGGGCGTGGGCCCAGCAGGCGACCTCGACCAGCCGCGGCGTGGCGGTCTTGGGATCGGGCGCATAGAGGGTGTTGAAGCCGGCGTAGCCGTCGGCGTGCAGGAAGCCGCGGCAGCTCCCGAGCAGCGCCTCGGCGTGCTCGCCGCGGCGGTCGGGCGAGTAGAGATAGAACGCCGCCGGCGGCGCGCGCGATCCCCAGGGGCGCTCGTCGCGGACGAGCGTCCACAGCCGGCCGGTCTTGGTCTTGCCACGCCCCGGATCGAGCACCGGGGCCGGGGTGTCGTCGGCGTGCAGGGACGGACCGGCCCTGGCATGGCGGCCGATCTCGGCGGCCAGGGGCGCCAGCAGCGCGCCGAGCCGGCCGATCCAGTCGGCCAGGGTGGAGCGGTCCAGCTCCACGCCCGAGCGCTGATAGATCTCGCTCTGGCGATAGAGCGGCAGGTGGTCGGCGTACTTGGCGACCGCCACGTGGGCCAACAGCTTGGGTCCCGGCACGCCGCGCTCGATCGGCAGGGGCGGCATGGGCGCCTGGCGGATGGTCTCGCAGGTCCGGCAGCTGACCTTGGGACGGACGTGGACGACGACCTTGAAGTGGGCGGGCACGTACTCCAGCACCTCGCGCTGGTCCTCGCCGAGCTTAGAGACGCCGGTCGCGCCGCACTCGGGACAGGCCGCCGGCGGCTCGTGGCGGAGCACCTCGCGCGGCAGGTGGTCCGGCAGGGGTCGGCGGACGGGCGCCTGGCGCACGACGTCCGCTGGCGCGGTCCTGCGCGCCTGCCGTTCGGCCTGGTTCTCCTCCAGTTCGCCGAGCAGCAGCTCGAGCTGCTCGATGTCCCGCTCCAGCTTCTCGGACGAGCGGCCGAAGCGGGCGCGCTTGAGAACAGCCAGCTGAAGCTTCAGCTTCTCGATCATCAGGTCCTTGGCGCGAAGCTCGGCGTCCCGGGCGTCCAGCTGGGCTTCCAGCGCCGCGGCGTAGGCCGCAAGCTCAGCCGGCTCGGTCGGCCGCGCGGGACGGGAGGGCGACATGCCGAAGCTTAGCAAAGCATCCTATCGATGCACGTGAATCCTTTATGACTCAACGGCTTGGTCACAGGGCTGCAGGCTGGGTGGGAGGCTCCGGCGCCACCGTGCGCCGCCAATCGATCCCCTCGATCAGCAAGCTCATCTGCGCCGGCGTCAGCTTCAGGCGTGCATCGACGATGGCGGGCCACACGAACCGGCCCTGCTCCAGCCGCTTGGCGTAGAGGCACAGGCCCGAGCCGTCCCAGTACAGCACCTTCAGGTAGTCGCCCCGCTTGCTGCGGAAGATGAACAGGCTGCCGGAAAACGGATCGGCCTTCAGGATATTGACCACCTCCGCCGACAGGCCGTCGAAGCCCTTGCGCATGCTGATCGGCCGGCACGCCAGATAGACTCGTGTTCCCGGCGCGAGCTGGGCCCCCGGCTGGATCACAGCTCGGCCTTCACCGCCGCCAGCACGCGGCGCAGAGCTTCGGCCTCCACCGTCGGCCCGATCCGCACCCGCACGCCGTTCGGCAGTTCGATCTCGATCGCCGGCCCAGTTCCAGCCCGCCCCGTTCCAGCCTGGCCGAGCACGCCCAGGTCGATGAAGTCCATCGGCCCGCCCGGCGCCGCGTAGAGCCCGCGACGGTCCAGCGTTCCGTCCCGCTCGCGCTGCATCCAGTTGAACAGGTGGTTGGCGTTCATGCCGTGACGACGGGCCACCAAGGCGATCGCATCGCCGCAGGTCTTGGCCTCCCGCACGATCTCCAGCTTCTCGTCGATCGTCCACGATCGCCGCGTGCGACGGCGTCCTTCGCCCGCCGCCACCGGACCCGACAGCCGAGCCAGGCTCTGTTCGCCCGCCCGACCTACAACGTCATCCATCCTAAGTGTCCGCTACTAAAACAAGCGGACACTACCGGCCAAACCCGCGTCTCAGTAGGCGGCCGTCACCAGACGCTTACCCAGGCTGGCCAACGATGTTCCGCGCAAACTGCCCTGGGATGTGAAGGGTCCCATCGTTGCGCTTGTTGTAGCAGCTCCCATCGAGGCACTGTCAGAGTAACTGAGTATAGCTGATTTTCGGCGTCAAAACGCGCCGGGCGCAGCGGCGATTCTTCAGCTAAAACAGTGGTGCCGCTCTTGCTCCGGTACGCCGAAGGCCCAGTATAGAATTTACTCTGACAGTGCCGCCGTGCCCGCTCACGGTGTTCGACACCCTTCGTAAGATGTCGCCGCTGCGCCAGATCGAGGCGGCCGAACTTATGGTCGGCCACAACAACTTCGGGCGGCCGTTCGTGATGGCGATGCTGGCGGCGACACCCGACGAGCAACTCGTCAAGGGCAAGCGCAAGCCCAAGGAAACCACAAACGCGGTCACCCGCGAGCAGGTAACGCGGCTCGAGCGGGAGCTCGCCACTCTGCAGATGCAGACCAAGGGGTTTGAGGGGACCTACGGGCTCGACAACCTGCATCTGACCGTCGCCAAGGCCTACCTAGTCAAGCTGCTCGCCAACGTCCGGGTGGTCCGCTGGCTGGCGCAGAACAAGCCTGAGTATCTGAGCGAGTTTCAGTCGATCGCCGAGTTGACCAGTCTCCCAACGGACACGACCGGCTTGGCGGCAGAGTAGGGGACCGGGACCCTTCAAGCGCCGGGACCGTCGGAGAAGCCGCCGTGTGGGGCGGATCAAGGACGGCGGCGGGGATGGCGGCGAACCCGTCCGGAGCCCGCTAGGTCGGTCGTCATCTGGCCGACTGGGTGCTGTCCATCGTGGGCGGTACAGATCTCTGGCGTGCCGGGTTGGCGCGAAACGCGACGCTCGGCACGTCAGATGACCGTAGCGGTCGGCGGCTCACAGACGCTCGGCGCCTCTCGCCGATCGGCGACCGGGCCCTCGAGCTGCTGATCGCCCTAACGGCACGTCCCCACCCCGGTTCGTTCATGACATTGGGTTTAATATTACGGCCGCTGTTCCGGGCGCCATTCTCACACCGTCTTCGTTCTCAGCCCAGACATCGAGATCGATCGTGCAATGTGCGCCCTCGCTCCGGATTGCCTTGACGACTCCGTGAACGGTAACCGTCTGCCCTTTCAAGTTGGGCGAGCGAAACTGAATGCCCAGCCTATGAATTCTTCCTTCGTCCCTAAGCCAGTCGCGAAGCATGTTGTGCAAATACGACCACTGCAGGTTGCCCATACCGAAGGCGCTCGGGTACCCGGCCGCGACGCCGGCCTCGTCGTCCATATGGATCGGTACGAATTCGTAGTTCACCGCCGCATACCTGTTCCAATGTTGGAGACCTGTTTGGCGTGCAAAAACGGGGAGAGTGTCCCCGACATTGGCCGTGCGGGGATTGTCGGTCTGGGTCATCGGGGCTCCTAATAGCGA
>DASYAQ010000274.1:0-3090 GCA_036501225.1 Caulobacteraceae bacterium
CTGACGCTTTCGATCGTCCAGTTCGCGTCGCGAACCTCGAATGGTTCTCTCGCCGGGGGCACCTTTTCACGTCCCGCTTGGTCGACTTCCCACTTGAGCGGCGAACGCGGCAGCGGAACGTATTCGAGCTCGGCAATATCGATCTCGCGCAGTTGCGGCGAGCCAGAGCCCTTTCGATGAGACGTGACATCGCGCTTGCGTATTCCACGGCATCGTGGGCACGGATTCCACGGGAACATGGGCACGATTTCCACGCGATGGTGGGCACGGATTTCACGCCATCGTGGGCGCCCCTGCTGAGGGGGTGATGGAGCCTCGACCGACAGTCTGACCGGGCTAGGGAGACCCTCGTTTTATCGAGCGAGGGGACCTGATGCCGACCGAGAGATTGTCGATGCGCCGCATACGCGACTTACTGCGACTGAAGTTCGAGAACGGCTTGAGCAGCCGGGTGATCGCGGCCTCGCTGGGGATCAGCAAGGGGGCGTTGAGCGGCTACCTGCAACGGGCCAAGGCGGCCGGGCTGGCCTGGCCCCTGCCTGAGGACCTGACCGATACGGCCCTGGAGCGGCGGCTGTTTCCGGGCGCGCCCAGGGCCGCGTCTCCTGCCCGCGCCGAGCCAGTCTGGGCCTATGTCGACAAGGAGCTGCGCCGGACCGGCGTGACCCGGTCGCTGCTCTGGCAGGAGTACCGGGCCGAGCATCCGGACGGATATGGCTACACGTGGTTCTGCGAGCGCTACGACGTCTGGAAGCGGCGGGTGTCGCCGACGATGCGTCAGAGCCACGCCGCCGGCGAGAAGGTGTTCGTCGACTTCGCCGGCGACACCATCGACGTGATCGATCCGATGACCGGCGTCGCCCAGGCGATGAAGCTGTTCGTCGCCGCCCTCGGCGCTTCCAGCTACATCTATTGCGAGGCCCGGCCCAGCGAGGGGCTGGCCGATTGGATCGGCTGCCACGTGGGCATGTTCGCCTTCTTCGGCGGCGTGACCGCGATCATCGTCTGCGACAACCTCAAGGCCGCGGTGACCAACCCGGATCGATACGACCCGGGGATCAACCGCACCTACCAGGACATGGCCCGTCACTACGGGACCACGGTCGTTCCGGCCCGGCCGTACAAGCCGCGCGACAAGGCCAAGGTCGAGCAGTCGGTGCTGCTGGTCGAGCGCTGGGTGCTGGCGCGCCTGCGCAACCGGCGCTTCTTCAGCCTGGCCGAGCTGAACCTGGCGATCACCGATCTGGTCGCCGAGCTCAACGCCCGCGTCATGCGCGCCTATGGCGCCAGCCGAGCCGAACTGTTCGCCACGGTGGACGCTCCCGCGCTCAAGTCCTTGCCGGCCGACCCCTACGCCTTCGCCATCTGGAAGCGCTGCCGGGTGGCGCCCGACTACCATGTCGAGATCGACGGCTGCTGGTACTCGGTTCCCTACCGGCTGATCCGCGAGTTGGTCGATGTGCGCATCGCCGACCGGACCGTGGAGGCTTTCCACAAGGGCGAGCGCGTCGCCAGCCACGCCAAGGCGCCCGGCCGCCGCGGCCACACCACCATCGCCGACCACATGCCCAGCGCCCATCGCCGCCACGCGTCCTGGACGCCGGCCCGGATCATGGCCGTCGCCGACAAGATCGGCCCGGCCGCCGCCGCCCTGACCGCCGCGATCATGACCGACCGGCCCCACCCGGAGCAGGGCTTCCGCACCTGCCTGGGCATCCTGGCCCTGGAGCGGACCTACGGCCGGGCCCGTCTGGAGGCCGCCTGCCGGCGCGGCGACCAGATCAAGGCTCGCTCCGTCGGCTCGATCCGCTCGATCCTCAAGACCGGCCTGGACCGCGCCTTCCTCGAGCCGGAGCCCGAGCCCGAACCCCTGCGCCACGGCAACATCCGAGGCCGGACCTACTTCCATTGACCCCTCACCAGCAGGAGAGACGATGCTCGCCCATCCCACCCATGAACGGCTGATCGCGCTCGGCCTGGCCGGCATGGCCAAGGCCTTCGAGGAGCAGCGCGCTTCGCCCGACCTCGCCGCCCTCAGCTTTGAGGAGCGCGTCGGCATCCTCGCCGACCGCGAGGCCGCCGAGCGCGACACCAAGCGCATGACCGTCCGGCTCAAGTTCGCCGCCCTGCGCCAGGACGCCTGCGTCGAGGACATCGACCTGCGCACGCCCCGCGGGCTCGACCGGCCGCTGCTGGCCCGCCTCGTTGCCGGCGACTGGATCGACCGGCGCCAGAACTGTCTGATCACGGGCCCGACTGGCGTCGGGAAGAGTTGGCTGGCCTGCGCGCTTGGTCACAAGGCCTGCCGCGACGGCCGTTCCGTCTTCTACCAGCGCGTTCCGCGCCTGTTCGAAGCCCTGGCGCTCGCCCGCGGCGACGGCCGCCACGCCCGGCTGCTCAAGATGCTCGCCCGCGTCGAGCTGCTCATCCTCGACGACTGGGGTCTGTCGGTCCTCACCCAGAGCCAGCGCATCGATCTGTTGGAGATCCTCGAAGACCGCAACGGTCGCGGTTCCACCATCGTCACAAGCCAGGTTCCCGCCGATCAGTGGCACGAGGTGATCGGCGATCCGACCCTGGCCGACGCCATTCTCGACCGCCTCGTCCACAACGCCCATCGCCTCAACATGACCGGAGAAAGCATGCGCAGGATCACTGGCCGCCGCGGCCTTGACGAAGCCCAAAACGCCTGACCCCATAGCCGCCGTCGGTCAGGCTCCAGACCGCCCACGATCACGTGGAATCGGCGCCCACCATCGCGTGGAACACGCGCCCACGATCACTGGAATGCGCACGCCGCACCGAGGTCGTCGGGATATTCCCCAACGAAGCGGCCATCGTCCGACTGGTCGGCGCCATCCTGCTCGAGCAGAACGATGAATGGTCGGTCCAGCGATCCCGCTACTTGAGCCTGGAAACCATCGCCAGCTTGGGCGACACTCCCCTCGTCAGCCTGCCAGACATGGCAGCCTGACCGATCCCGGCCCGCCGGAGATCGCGGTGACCTCGACGTGCCGAGTTACACCACGCGTTGGGACACGATCGGACCGGGCTCTATGCGCTTCGCGCACCGAACCCGCTGCGCGGTTT
>DASYAQ010000275.1:0-1921 GCA_036501225.1 Caulobacteraceae bacterium
CTCAAGCCCCGCATCTGCGCCCAGAGCTGGGTCGCGTAGGCGCGCACGTTCGGCTTCAGCGCCACCTCCTGGCCGTGGGCGACAATGGCCGCGTCGTTGCCGTCGGAGGCGATCCAGGCGACCGGCGCCGGCGGCCTTGGCCAGAGCGCCACGGCCGCGGCCAGCGGGATGCCGATCAGGCGCAGCTTGCCGCGCCAGAGGCAGGCGAAGACGATGCCGAGATAGGAGATGGCCAGCGCCGGAAAGGGCGCGCTGGACCAGGTCAGGCCGCTGTGCGGCGCGTGCGCGAAGAGGTGCGCCAGGCTGACGATGGCCTTGGCCCCCCACCCCGCCACGAACAGCGGCGGATCGGTGAAGGCATGGCCGAGGCCGGCGACTTCGGCGACGACGCCGAGCGCCAGGGCCGGCATCAGCACCACGCTGGCGACCAAGTCGGCGGTCAGATTGGCCGGCACCCCGTAATTGGCCAGCCGGTTGAAATGCTGGATGGCGAACGGCCCGGTGGCCGTGCCGGCGACGAAGCTGACCATCACCGCCGCGATGATCCAGTCCCGGGCGCGCTGCAGGAAGGCCAGCGGCCACGGTAACCCCGCGGCGCGCACCGGCATCGGCCAGACCTCGGCCAGGGCGACCAGGGCGGCGGTGGCGCAGAACGACATCTCGAAGCCTGGCTGCACCACCGCTTCCGGCTGCAGGATCAGGATCAGCAGCGCGGCCAGCGACAGCGAATGCAGGCTGATGGCCCGGCGGTCGAACAGGATGGCCAGGAAGGCGACGCTGGCGGTGATGGCAGCGCGCCGGGCCGGCGGATGCGCGCCGGAAAGGGTCAGGTAGAGCGCCACCACGATCAACCCGCCGGCCGCGGCGATCTTCTTGCCCGAGACCCTGAGCGCCAGCCAGGGCCAGGCGGCGACGCCCAGGCGGATGGCGAAGAAGGCGAAGCCGCAGACGGCGGCCATATGCAGGCCGGCTATGGCCAGCATGTGGGCGAGGCCCGACGCGCGCAGGTCGTCGCGCGAGGCGTCCGGCAGCCAGTCCTCGTGGCTGGTGGCCACGGTGACGGCGAGCCCGCTGGCGCCGTCGTCGTTCTTCCCCATGACCCGGGCGATATCGGCGGCCAACCGCTCGGCCAGCGACCAGCGCAGCGCGTTGATCGCCATCGCCGCGCGCAGGCGCCAGGACGGCGCGGCCAGACTGATCATGGCCGGCGGCTTCATGGCCAGGCCGACGCCGCCCATGCCCTCGAACCAGGCGTCGCGGGCGAAGTCGAAGGCGCCCGGCGCGGCGGGTCCCGGCGGCGGGTCGAGCAGGGTCGAGACGCGGATGGCGGCGCCCGGCCCGAGCACGCTGCCGCTCGGCACCACGATGCGCACGCGATAGGGGATCCGATCGGGCGCCAGACCGCCGATGCGCACCGGCGCGATCACCAGCCGCTCGCCGCTGGCGCTCGGATTGGCGACATCCATCACCCAGCCGTCGAGCGTCACCACGCCGAGATTGGCCGGCGCCACCGGCCGCGCGGTCAGTTCCGTGCGCAGCTTGCCGGCCAGCGCCCCACAGGCGATGACGGCGACCAGGGCGAGCAGGATGGCCGCGGCGCGGACACGGCCCAGGCGCTGAACCGCGACGGCGACGATAACGCCGATCGCCGCCAGTGCGGCCAGCGGCCAGAGCGGCGGTTCGGTCTTCAGGCCGAAATAGAGCGCCGCGCCCAGGCCGAACGCGACCGGCGTCCACAGCATGGCGCGGTCGAGTTGCGCCGCAGCCTCGGCCTTCAGGCCGCGCCAGACCTCGGCCCGGCTAGGAAGCCGGCCAAGGCGCGTGCTAAGACCCCGCGCCCAACCTGGCCGCGGCGCATCGTCGCCCGGCCGGTCAACGCCGCCCAGCGGAACCCCGATGTCCGACCCATCTTCGGCCGACA
>DASYAQ010000276.1:0-7406 GCA_036501225.1 Caulobacteraceae bacterium
CCTTCTTCATGATGCGCGCGGCGCCCGGCAGCCCCTTCGAGATGTCGCGCAAGCTGCCGCCGGAGATCCTGGCCCACGTCGAGGCCAAGTTCGGCATGAACCGGCCGCTGGCCGTGCAATATGTCAGCTATCTGGAGGGCGTCGCCCACGGCGATTTCGGGCCCTCGCTGAAATACCAGGACAAGAGCGTGCTTGAGATCGTGCGCGAGGGCTTTCCGACCAGCCTGACCATCGGCCTTTCCGCCCTGATCCTGGCCAGCCTGGTCGGCCTGACCCTGGGGGTGCTGGCGGCGCTGCGACAGAATCACAGCCTCGACTATTCAGTGATGGGGATCGCCATCCTCGGGGTCTGTATCCCCTCGTTCGTCGCCGCGCCGCTGTTGCGCCAGGTGTTCGCCTCCAACCTGGGCTGGGTGCCCACCGGCGGCTTGAACGGACCGATCAGCCTGGTCTTGCCGGTCGTGGTGCTGGCCTTGCCGCAGGTCGCCATCATTTCGCGCCTGACCCGGGCCGGCATGATCGAGGTGCTGCATTCCAACTATATCCGCACCGCCCGCGCCAAGGGGCTGTCGGAGCCCACGGTGGTGTTCCGCCACGCGCTGCGCGCGGCGCTTGTGCCCCTGGTCGCCTATCTCGGGCCCGCTTGCGCCGGCCTGATCACCGGCTCGCTGGTGGTGGAGAAGATCTTCAACCTGCCGGGTCTGGGCAAGAGCTTCGTGCTCGGGGCCCTGCAGCGCGACTACACGCTGGTGATGGGGGTGTTGATCCTCTACGCCAGCCTGATCATCGCGCTGAACCTGGCCGGCGACATGCTGCTGGCGGTGCTCGATCCGCGCGTGCGCCTGTCATGACCGTACTGGCGCCCAATCTGCGGCGCGACAGCCGCACCATGGAGCAGGCGGCCGCCAAGGGCCGCAGCCTGTGGGACGATGCCCGGCGCAGGCTGTTTCGCAACCGCGCCGCCGTGGCCAGCATGATCCTGCTCGGCCTCTTCCTGCTGGCGGCGATCGTCGGGCCGTATCTGACGCCCGACCACTACGACGCCATCAACAAGGGCGACGTTTGGGACCCGCCCCTGACCAACGGCCACCTGCTGGGCGCCGATTCCCTCGGCCGCGACCTCCTGGCGCGCCTGCTGGTCGGCTTGCGCGTCTCCCTGGCCATCGGGGTGGTGGCGACCGCCGTCTCGCTGGTCATCGGGGTGACCTGGGGCGCGACGGCGGGCTTCCTGGGCGGGGCGGTCGACGAGTTGATGATGCGCTTCGTCGACGTGCTCTACACCCTGCCCTTCATCTTCTTCGTCATCCTGCTGATGGTCACCTTCGGCCGCCACTTCCTGCTCATCTTCCTGGCCATCGGCTGCGTCGAATGGCTGACCATGTCGCGGATCGTGCGCGGCCAGACGCTGTCTCTGAAACAGAAGGAGTTCGTCGAGGCGGCCCGCGCCTCGGGCCTCTCCACCCGCGCCATCATCGGCCGCCACATCGTGCCTAACCTGCTCGGGCCGGTGGTGGTCTATGCCACCTTGACCATACCCGGCGTCATCCTCTTGGAGAGCTTCCTGAGCTTCCTCGGCATGGGGGTGCAGGAGCCGCTGACCTCGCTCGGCACGCTCATTTCGAACGGCGCCGAGGAGATGGACCTGGCCCCCTGGCTGTTGATCTTTCCCTCGCTGGTCATGGTGCTGACCCTGATGGCCTTCAACTTCATCGGCGACGGCCTGCGCGACGCCATCGACCCGAAGGACCGCTGATGCGACGGGCGTTCGGCCTTTTCCTGGCGCTGGGCCTGCTGGCCGGGCTCAACGCTTGCGGGCCGCAAAAGGCCATCCGCGCCCCCTGCCCGCACGGCTCGGTGTGCCTGGAATACGGCAACGGCTCGGAGCCGGTCTCGCTCGATCCGCCCAAGACCACCGGCACCTGGGAGGACCGGGTCATGGGCGAGATGCTGATCGGCCTGACCCAGAACGACCCGGAGGGCCGCCCCGTCCCCGGCATGGCGACCAGCTGGGAGACCAGCCCCGACGGCAAGACCTGGACCTTCCACCTGCGCCACGCCCTGTGGTCCGACGGCGTCCCGGTCACGGCGAACGACTTCGTCTTCGGCCTGCGCCGGCTGATGGACCCGGCCACCGCCTCGCAATACGCCTACCTGCTGTTCTTCATCAAGAACGCCGAGCCGGTGAACGCCGGCAGGCTGCCGCTGACCGCGCTGGGCGCGCGGGCCATCGACGACCACACCCTGGAACTGACGCTGGAGCACCCCGCGCCCTACCTGCTCGAGATCGCCAAGCACCAGACCATGTATCCTCTGCCCGAGCACGCCGTGAAGAAGTGGGGCGACCACTGGACCGATCCTGGCCATTACGTGGTCAATGGCCCCTACAAATTGGCCTTCTGGAGGCTGGGCGACCACATCAAGCTGGTCAGAAACCCGCTATATTTCGATGCCAGCAAGGTATGCATCGACCAGGTCGACTTCTATCCGACCACCGACACCATCGCCGCCGAGCGCCGCGTCCGCCGCGGCGAGCTCGACCTCGACACCAACATCATCTCCAACCGCGTCGCCTATCTGCGAAGGCCCGATCAGATTCCGGCCTATGTGCACGTGCACACCTATCTCGGGGTCACCTATCTGGTCTTCAACACGCACGATGTGCCGGCGCTCAGGGATCGGCGGGTGCGCATCGCGCTCGATATGAGCGTCGATCGCGACTTTCTGACGGCTAAGCTGGCGCGTGATGGACGCCTGCCCGCATACACTTTCGTGCCGCCGGGAACAGCCAACTACCAGCCGGTCGCGCCACCGATCTGGGCGTCGTGGTCCTTCGCCCGCCGGCAGGCCGCCGCTCGCGAGCTTCTGGCCGAGGCAGGCTACGGCCCCGGCAATCCGTTGAAGCTCGAATACAAGACGGGCGATACGCCGGAAGCCATTGTGGGCGCCGCCGCCTTGCAGGCCGGTTGGCGGGAGGTCGGCGCGCAGGTGACGATCAGCCAGGAGGAGGGCCAGATCGCCTATCAGGATCTGCGCATCCGCAACTTCCAGCTCGGTGGGGCGTCCTGGATCGCCGATTACAACGACGCCACCAGCTTTCTCGAACTCCAGCAGTCGCAAACCGGCGCGCAGAACTACGGCGACTACAATAATCCGGTCTATGACGATCTGCTCGCCAAGGCCGACAACGAGCCGGATGCCGGCAAGCGCGCCGCCTATCTCGCCCGCGCCGAAACGATCATGCTGAACGACGCCGCCATCATTCCGGTCTCATTCCTGGTTTCGAAGAATCTGGTCAACCCGAGGATCACCGGCTGGGTCGACAACCTCACCGACTGGCACCGGGTGCAGTATCTGTGCTTCAAAAGGTGACCTCGCCCAGCCCACCCAGACTTCTCCCAGAGGGAGAGGTATTCAAGCCGCGGCCTCAAAAGCGCGGGATAGGCGCCAGCAGATTGGCGCCCTGGCTTTGCAGGCGGGCGGTTGAGAGCTGGTCGATCAGTCCCCTGGCGCGGGGGTCGTTGAGCAGCTCGGCGGTCGCCGAAAGCGTGCGCAGCGAGGCGTCGGCCAAGCCGAAGGCGTGCTGGATGGCCTCGAAGGGCGAGCGGCGCGCGGTGACGGCCTTCAGCCGCACCTGCTGGGTTCCGAGCCCGGCCAGCGCCTTGGCCCTGTCCACCGCCTGGTAGAAGCCGCCAAGCTCGTCGATCAGGCCGAGGTCCTTAGCCTGGGCGCCGGTCCAGACCCGGCCGCGGGCGATCTCGCGCACCCGGTCGGGGGTCAGTCGCCGGCCGTCGGCGACGCGCTGGATGAAGCCGGCATAGACCCGGTCGACGGACGCCGCGAAGGCCGCCCGCTGCCGCGGCGTGAACTCGGCCGTCGGGCTGTCGGCATTGGCGTACTGGCCGCCGACGCTCAGGTCGCGCAGGTCGACGCCGAACTTGGCCAGGGCGGGGCCGAACACGATCTTGCCGCCAAAAACCCCGATGGAGCCGGTCAGGGTGGTCGGCTCGGCGACGATGGCCGAGGCCCCCGACGCGATCCAGTAACCCCCCGACGCGCCATAGGTCCCCATGGAGATCACCACCGGCTTGACCGCCTTGGCGGCGCGGACGGCGGCAAGGATCTCCTCGGAGGCTGTGTCCGAGCCGCCGGGCGAGGATTCGCGGAAGACGATGGCCTTGACCGACTTGTCGTTGGCCGCGGCATAGAGCGCATTGGCGACGTCGTCGGCGTCGATGTTCTGCGACCCGATGCTGGCGCCGCCCGGACCGGTGACGATGTCGCCCTCGGCGGAGACCACCGCGACCACCGGCGCCCCGACGCCGGAGACCCCGGCGCCGTTCGAGGCGTAGTCGCCGATTTCGATCAGCCTGGCTCCGCTGCCGATCCGATCGACCAGGGCCTGTTCGGCCTCGCGAACCTGGCCCAGCTTGTCGATCAGCCCCTTGGCCTTGGCGTCGGCCGCGTCGTAGGGGCCGGCCTCGATCAGGGTCTTCAGCGCCTGCGGGCTGGTCTTGCGGTCGGCCGCCGCGGCGGCGATGGCGCTGTCGTAGACCGAGCCCATCCAGGACAGGTCGGACTCGCGATGGGCGGCGGTGAAGTCGTCGTAAAGGTAGCCGTTGACCGCGGTCTTGTACTCGTACCGCTGCTCGAAATCGGCCTTGACGCCATACTTGTCGAACAGGCGCTTGAAGAACAGGCCCTGGTTGGCGAGACCGGTGGCCTGGAAGGGCGCGCCGGGCTGCATCCAGAACTCGTCGGCCGCCGCGCCCAGCATATAGGTCGAGGTGATCACGCCGGCCGGATAGAGCCCCTGGCTGAAAGCGAAGACCGGCTTGCCGGCGGCATGGAAGGCGCGGAACGCCAGGCGCAGCTCGTCGGCCTCGCCGGGCTCGATGCCGGCGTCCGGCAGGCGCACGAACAGCGCCTTGACCCGATCGTCCGCCTGCGCCCGGTGCAGGGTCTGGATGATGCGCATCACCGACATGGTGTGCTGGCCGAAGACGCCGAAAACGGTGGCCGGCTCCTGGTCGGTGACGGCGCCGCGCAGGTCGAGCGACAGCACGCTGGCCGCCGGCGTCGCGGCCGGGTGGGCGGCGCTCATCACCAGGCTGATCAACAGGACCGGAATACCGATGAAAAACAAGGCGAGACCGGCGAACACGCCGGCCATGGTGAGGAGAAACTGCTTCATCGGAAGGCCTTGGCCGCGAGGGATTCGCCGGCCAGCCTAGCCCGCCGCCGGGCGCGGTCAACGGATGCCGCGTTGGCCATGGGCGAAAGGCGATCGACGGGGCGGAATACTGGTCGGAGCAGCAGGATTCGAACCTGCGACCCCCGCCTCCCGAAGACGGTGCTCTACCAGGCTGAGCTATGCTCCGACGCGAGGCGCGGCTTATAGACGAGGCGTCCTGGGCGCGCAAGCGAGCCTCGGGCGAGCCGCGTACGCTCGCCATTCCGGCGTGGTTGCAATGGTTTGGACCATGCGATATCCCGGCCGCCCAGCGCCCGGCGTCCCCGCCGACGCGCCCGTCCCGTTGGGGGATGGTGTAATGGTAACACTGCGGTTTTTGGTACCGTCATTCTAGGTTCGAGTCCTAGTCCCCCAGCCATCCTACGCCCGCGGCGCGCGGGTAGGATGTCCGCCGTAGCTTTAGCGAAGGAGGACAGCTGGTTCCCCCCGCGCGCTTCGGCTGGCTTACGCCTTTAGGGTAGTCCCGCCGTCCGCTGGGAGGAGCGTCATGTTCTATGTCTATCTGCTCTCCAGCATCGCCGATCCGGCCCAGCGGTACGTGGGCTTCACCGCCGACCTGAAGCGGCGCGTCAAATCCCACAACAAAGGCGCATCGGTCCACACGAGCAAATACAAACCCTGGAAGCTGGTGACCTATCTCGCGTTCGACAACGAGCGCAGGGCGCGCGAGTTCGAACACTATTTGAAGTCGGGCTCGGGCCGAACGTTCGCCAACAAGAGGCTTTGGCCAGGGGCGACTCAGGCGCCCCATGGGATGTCCGCCGGCGCGAACGCGGCCGGCTAGCCCTGGCAGTTGTCCGTCCAGACGCGGGTCTGGCTGGACGCGTCCCAGCGCCAGCCGGGACAAGCCGGCGCGCCATAGTCGGACGCCGCGTTCGAATAGTAGTTGTCGCCAGCGCCGTAATAGTAGTTGTAGAGCACCGGTATGGATCGGCGCGGCGGGCGCGGCGCGAAGTTGACGGCGCCGCCGGGAAAGCCGATGCGGACATCGGCGCCGAAGCGGTCGCGGTCATGCCGCAAGCCGCGATCTTGCCCGAAGTCGCGATCCTGTCGGAAATCATGCTGGACCAGGTCATCGCGAGGCCGCTCGGTCTCGGGAGGCGCGACCGCATGGAAGGCGCCGGCCTGGATCGCGGCCGGGGTGATGGCGCCCGGGTTGAGCGGGACGGCGGACGGCGCCATGACGTGGGGTCTGCCGCCATGCGGCGCACCACCGATGTGAAACCCGCCGCCGTGAGCCTCGACCTGGGCGGCTCCGCCCAAAAGGCCAACCGCCGCGATCGCGACCATGGATCGTTTACGCATGAGATGCCTCCACCCGCGCGGCCCGTCCGGTATGGTTAACCAAACGTTAACGGGGTCGCAAGGTTGCGGCCTTGCCGGCGGCGCGCCGGCTCAGGACCGGGGCGCGAGCGCCGCGGCGCCCTTTCGTTTCATCAGACCCTGCATCGTCGGGCCGGGCTCGACGACCACATTGGTCGGTCCGGCCACGCCGGCCAGAGCGATCCCGGCCTGCGCAAAGGCCTCCAGGATCGCGAAATAGAGCGCGCTGCGGGTCTTGTAGACATCGCGCGGACTGGCGACGAACAGGTAGCTGACGAAATCGACCGCCCCGCCCGCCGCCAGGGCGTCGATATAGACCACGGGCTTCGGCTGCTTCAGGATCTGCGGCATTCGCGCGGCGACGTTCAGGACCGTCTCGCTCGCCCTCCGCGCATCGGCCGGACTGCCGATCGACAGCTCCAGCTTGATGCGGGCGTGCGGGTCGCCGAGCGTCTTGTTCTGCACCTTCTTGGTGATCAGGTCCGAGTTCGGCACGATCACCGTGCTGCGATCGAAGGTTTCGATCTCGGTGGCGCGGACCCGGATGCGGCGGATATTGCCCTCCACCCCGTCGACATTGACCCAGTCCCCGACCTTCACCGGCCGCTCGACCAGCAGGATGACGCCGGAGACGAAGTTCTGCACCACCTGCTGCAGCCCGAAGCCGATGCCGACCGAGAGCGCGCTGGCGATCAGGGCGATCTGCGCAAAGCCCAGCCCCATGACCGCGAGCGCCGACAATATCGCGATGCCGACGCCGATATAGCCGACGCCGGTGCTGACCGAATTCTGCACGCCGGCGTCCCACTCGGTGACCGGCAGATAGCGGCGG
>DASYAQ010000277.1:0-3171 GCA_036501225.1 Caulobacteraceae bacterium
GACCCGCGTCGATTCCACGTCCGGCGACTGGTACGACGTCTCCGCCCACCTGCTCTGGATCGGCGAGCGCACCCGCCAGCTCGACGGCGCCCACGTCGAATACATGCGCGGCATCAAGAACCCCATCGGCCTGAAGGTCGGCCCGACGCTGGAGCCGGACGAGCTGATGCGGCTGGTCGAGGCGCTGAACCCGGACAACGAGCCCGGCCGCCTGACCCTCTATGGCCGCTTCGGCGCCGACAAGATCGCCGAGCGGCTGCCGGCGCTGATGCAGGCGACCCGCGCCGACGGCCGCCAGGTGGTCTGGGCGATCGATCCCATGCACGGCAATACGCTGAAGGCCAATAACGGTTATAAGACAAGACCTTTCGACCGCATCCTCTCGGAGGTTCGCAGCTTCATCGAGATCGCCGAGACCGAGGGCGTGCATCCCGGCGGCGTGCACCTGGAAATGACCGGGCAGAACGTCACCGAATGCATCGGCGGCGCCCGGGCGCTGACCGAAGGCGACCTCGGCGACCGCTACCACACCCACTGCGATCCGCGCCTGAACGGTGAACAGGCGCTGGAGCTGGCCTTCCTGGTCGCCGAACGGCTGAAGGCCGAGCGCCTCTCCGGCCTGCGGCACCAGGCGGCGGAATAGCACCTCGCCCAAAGGGAGAAGTCCTTAAGCGTGGCTCCCAGGCAACGGCTGTGGCTTTCCAGCGCGCCCAGCCTTGCCTCCTGTCGCCGAACCCGTCAGTTTCCGCGCCTTCTTTCACAGGTACGCGACCATGGACGCCCCGGCGGCCAGCACGGTCTCCCGCCCGGGAGCGCCGGCCGACCTCATTTTCCGCGATTTGAGCGCGCTGCTGCGGCTGGCCGGGCCGGTGGTCGCCTCGCGCCTTGGCGT
The DNA here is from genome assembly GCA_036501225.1 of Caulobacteraceae bacterium. Classification (GTDB taxonomy): domain Bacteria; phylum Pseudomonadota; class Alphaproteobacteria; order Caulobacterales; family Caulobacteraceae; genus Poindextera. Next base: position 893 of record DASYAQ010000277.1, read on the forward strand.
CATGACCATGGGCCTGACCGACACCGTCGTGGTCGGGCGCTATTCGGCCGTGCAGCTGGGCTTTCACGCCCTCGGCTGGGCGCCGACGGCGGTGATCCTGACCGTGGCGCTCAGCCTGCTCAGCGGCGTGCCGGTGATGACCTCGCGCGTTATCGGCGAGGGTCGCCGCCACGCCGCCGGCGCGGTCCTGCGCCGCGGCCTCGCCTATGCCGGCCAGATCGGGCTGGTCTCCACGGTCGTGCTGGCGGCCGGCGGACCCTGGTTCCTGCATCACGCCGGCCTCAGCCCCGGCCTCGCCGACGGGGCCAGCCGGGTGCTGATCGTCTTCGCCCTGTCGCTCGTTCCGCTGTCGCTGGGCACGGCGACCAGCATGTGGCTTGAGGCGCTTGGCAAGCCGGGCGTGGCCACGGCGATGATGTGGCTGGCCAACCTGGTCAATCTGGCCTTCGACCTGGTTCTGGTGCCCGGCCATTTCGGCCTGCCGGCGCTGGGGGCCATCGGCGGCGCCTGCGCCACCCTGGGCTCGCGCACGGCCCTGATGCTGGCCCTGTTCGCCTATGTCGCCGCCATGCCCGAAGCCAAGGGTCTCGGCGTCTTCGACAAGCCGCCGCGCGAGCGGTCCGCCGAGGCCGAACAGCGCCGCATCGGCTATGGCGCCGGCGCCTCGGGCTTTTTCGAGGTGGCCTCCTTCGCCGGCATGAACATCGTCGCCGGCTGGATCGGCGCCCTCGCCATCGCCGGCTACACGGTGGTGATGAACGTCGCCTCGCTGGTCTTCATGGTCCCCTTGGGCCTGGCGACCGCGACCTCGGTGCTGGTCGGCAAGGCCTATGGCGCCCGCGACCCGCGCGGCGTCAACCGCGCCGGCGCCGTCGGTTTCGCCGTGACCGCCGCCTTCGGCATCGCGATCTCGCTGCTGGTCTGGCCGTTGGCCGGACCGATCGCGGCGGCCTACACCACCGACCCGCGCGTGCTGGTCATGGGCAAGGCCGCGGTGCTGCTCTCCTGCCTGTTCTTCCTGCCAGACGCCCTGCAGGTGGTGGTCGCCCAGTCGCTGCGGGCGAGGGGCGACGTCTGGGTCCCCAGCGGCACCCATTTCGTCAGCTACATCCTGGTCATGGCCCCGCTCGCCTGGCTGCTGGCCATCCCCTATGGCCTGGGCGTCAACGGCATCGTCTGGTCGGTCATCGCTTCCAGCCTGCTCTCCGCCGGCCTGCTGCTCGGCCGCTTCTGGATGCTGCGAAAAGCCAACTAAGGCCCATCCACCACCGCTCATCCCCGCGAAAACGGGGACCTGCTTTTTCAAATAGCCGGTGGATTACTCAATGGCCTCAAGAAGAACCGCCAAGAGCGCCAAGGACGCCAAGACGAGCACAATCTTGGCGAGCTTGGCGTCCTTGGCGGTAAAAAACCTGGGTCCCCGCCTCCGCGGGGGGGTATAGTGATACTCGCGTTTGGGATCAGGCTCGACCCGTCACTATGGTTGGCATGGCCAACCCGAGCCTCGCTCGGTGTCGGCAGGCCGGCGGCCGCTGCCCCGTGCTCATTTCTGTGACGATCCACATCATTGTGAACCGCGAGTCTTGCAAGAACAAAACGGGACCGCCATACTTGCTCAAGGGGCGGATTTTGAGTCTGCAGCCTGATATGCACCAGCACGCTGGTAGTTCGGCGCGATTCGGAGAGAGAAATGGTTGAGGGCGATCAACACGATGCGCACGAACCGGAATCCACGCCGGACGACAACGAGCGTCAAGAACATAAATTTAACATCACGATCGACCGTGGCGAGTACGTCGTGACAAGAAAACTTATGACGGGCGAGGAGCTTAGACACGTTCCCCATCCACCAATTGGTCCTGACCGCGACCTCTTTGAAATCATAACAGGAGGGTCTGATAAGAAGATCGAAGATGATGAAATAGTAGAGATCAAGAACGGAATGCGATTTATCACCGCTCCGGCGCATATAAATCCGGGTTAACGCAATAGATGGCCATTCCAGAAGGTGATTCTCAATATCTAACTGAAAGAGCACCGGGATATTCGATAATAAACGAAGGAAGCATGGTTTGTGTGATTATTCCGCGCTTTCGAGTTCCTTCGTCTTTTGGAGTGACCGAGTCCGATTTGTTGATACGGCTCTCTTCAGGATATCCCGATGTTCCGCCTGATATGTGGTGGTTTGATCCCCCGCTGCGTCGTACTGACGGCCAGATCGTCCCCGCGACGGATCAATTTGAGCAACACCTCGGGCGCACGTGGCAACGCTGGTCTCG
>DASYAQ010000278.1:0-2257 GCA_036501225.1 Caulobacteraceae bacterium
CAGGGCTAGACCACCGCCTCGCCGTTCAGGAAGGCCTCGGCCATGGCGCAGTGCATGGCGACGCCGCGGGCCATGACGCTTTCGTCAAGCACCATGCGGTTGGAGTGCAGGCCGCAGCAGTTGTGATAGTCGCCGCCTTCCGGCACCGCGCCGATGAAGGCCATGGCGCCGGGCGTCTTCTGCAGCACATACGCGAAGTCCTCGGCGCCCATCATCGGCGTCGGCATGGTGCGCCAGCCGCCTTCGCCGAACAGGGCCTGGGCGGTGCGCTGGGCCAGTTCGACGATGCGGCCGTCGCAGACGGTGACCGGGAAGCCGGAGGTGATCTCGACCTCGGCCCTGGCGCCGTGGGCCAGCGCCACGTGCGTCGCCACCCGTTCGACGCCCTCGTGCATCAGCGTGCGGATGCGTTCGTCCAGGGTGCGGATGGTGCCGAGCAGGATCGCGGTCTCGGGGATGACGTTGTCGGTCGTGCCGCTGGCGATCTTGCCGACGGTGAGCACCGCCGACTCGTTCGGGGCGACCTTGCGGCTGACCAGGGTCTGCAGGGCGAGCACGATCTCACAGGCGATCGGCACCGGGTCGATGGTCTCGTGCGGCATGGCGCCGTGGCCGCCCTTGCCGGTCACCTTGATCTCGAATTCGTCGGCGGAGGCCAGCAGCGGGCCGGTGCGGCTGGCGAACACGCCGGCCGGCATGTTCGGCGAGATGTGCAGGGCGAAGGCCGCGTCCGGGGCCGGATCGTCGAGCAGGCCGTCTTCCATCATGAAGCGGGCGCCGTGCCAGCCCTCCTCGCCGGGCTGGAACATGAAGATCACCGTGCCGTTCAGCCGCTCGCGCTCGGCGCAAAGCGCGTGCGCCGCGCCGGCGAGCATGGCCACGTGGGTGTCGTGGCCGCAGGCGTGCATGGCCCCGTCGGTCTGCGAATGGAAGTCGAGGCCGGTGTCCTCGTGCAGCGGCAGGGCGTCCATGTCGCCGCGCAGCAGAATGGTGCGGCCGTTGCCGGAACCGCGCAGGATGGCGATCAGACCCGTGGTCGAAGGACCCTCGCGCAGTTCGAGCGGCAGGCCCTCGAGGGCGCGCTTGATCTTGGCGGTGGTCTTCGGGCAGTCGAGGCCGAGTTCGGGCTCGGCATGGATGGCGCGGCGAAGCGCGATCGCCTCGCCCAGCAGGGCTTCGCCGGAGCTGGTCCAGAGGTCGGCGTCGACAACGAGAGCGTTCATTTCAGGGTCCTTGAGCTAGCGGCCGGTGAAGGCGGGCGGGCGTTTTTCCAGATAGTGGGCGACGCCCTCCTTGAAGTCCTCGGAGACGAAGCTGTCGGTCATGTCGCGGTTGGCGGCGTCGATCGCCTCGCCGAGGCCCTGGAACTGGGCGTTCCAGATTTCGCGTTTGATCTCGCGCAGCGAGCGCGGCGAAACCTCGGTGGCCAGCATGGCCGCATAGGCCATGACCTCGTCTTCGAAGGTCGCATGGGGAAAGACGCGATTGACCAGGCCGAGCTCCTTCGCCTCCGGCGCGAGCACGCGGCGGGCGGAGAACAGCAGGTCCGCGGCATTGGCCATGCCGACCAGGCGCGGCAAAAGCCAGCTCACCCCATGCTCGGCGATCAGGCCGCGGCGGGAAAAGGCGGTGGTGAAGACCGCCGCGTCTGAAGCAAACCGCATGTCGGCATAGAGCGCGACGACCAGGCCGAGGCCGGCGCAGGCGCCGTTGACGGCGGCGATGATCGGCTTGGGCACGGCCGGGAAGTAGGAATAGGTCTTGGAAAAGTCGTCACGCGCCTTCGGGTCGAACGGCCCGGCGCCGCGGACGGGGCTGCGGCTGTCGGCCTGGATGTCCTGCAGGGTCTGCATGTCCGCCCCGGCGCAGAAGCCGCGGCCGGCGCCGGTCAGCACGATCACCCGCACGGCGTCGTCGTCCGCCGCCGCCCGCATGGCGGCGGGCACCTCGCCCTCCATGACCCCGGTCCAGGCGTTCAGCCTGTCCGGCCGGTTCAGCGTCACGACCGCGACCCCGTCGGTGACGCGATAGGTGATCTCGGCATAGGCCATCGGCGGCGTCCTCCGTCTCAAGACCACCCTCTATTCTCTCGCGCAGAGTGGCAAGGGTGAGCGTCCGGCAGATCCTCCACCGTAGGGGGAGGGGGACCGCACGCAGTGCGGTGGAGGGGGTGCGATGCCGGCTACGCCCGTTTCAAGGAAGACCGAGGTTTTGATTTCAATCGCCGAGGCGCTGCGAACCCCCTCCACCATGCTCT
>DASYAQ010000279.1:0-8477 GCA_036501225.1 Caulobacteraceae bacterium
AAGCCTGGCGCCGCACGCGGCTGATCATCGACGTGGTGCCCGGCCGGGGAGGGATGTTCTCGCTGGACAACGGCACCGAGCGGCGGTTCCTGACGCGCTCGCACGCGTTCACGGACGAGGAACTGGCCGCCCTGGACTGAAACGACGCCGGGCCCGTGGAGTCGATCGGACCGCGATCGCGCCCGCGTTCCGCCCTATCTCCGCCGGTGATTCTTCCTCATTCTGTCCGGAAAAGTTCCCGAGGATCGCGGGGGCGCGTTCGACAGCGGCAAGGAGCGGCGCTTGGGGATGGGGTGGCAGGTCGCGGCGGTCGCGATGATCGGCGCGCTCGCGTTTTGCGGCGTCGCGCGCGCCGACGACGCGGCGCCGGACAAGCCGCCGCCGGCGCTGAAGCTGAATCTGCTGGAGAACATGGACCTCTGGCAAAACACCGGCGGCGGGCTGCGGACTGGCGGCACGGTGCTGAACAAGCTGCGCGTCTCGGCCACCTGGAACGCCGGGCAGCTCGGCGACCCCGGCTTCAATGCCCACGTGCAGATCTTCGCCATCAACGGGCGACCGTTCAGCGGCGATTTCGTCGGCGACATCCAGACCCTGAGCAATATCGAGGCGCCGACCGCGGTGCGGCTGTTCGACCTCTGGGCCGATCAGTCTTTCGGCGACAAGGACTCGCTGCGTGTCGGCCTGTTGGACGTCAACCACGACTTCGACATCAACTCGCCCGTCGGCCTCTTCATCGCCTCGTCCGACGCCATTGCGCCGGACCTCTCCAAGAGCGGACAGAACGGTCCCTCGATCTTCCCGGTCTCCTCGTTCGGCGTGCGCGACCTCTGGACGCCGACCAAGAGCTTCACCCTTCGGGTGGGGGCGTTCGACGGCGTGTCGGGCGACCCGGCGCATCCGGGCGCGTTCGTGGATGTGAGGCTGCGCGGGTCCGACGGCGCCTTTTTGATCGGTCAGGCCGACTGGAACTTCGCCGACAACGCCCAGGCCTCGGTCGGCGTCTGGAGCTACACCGCGGCGACGGCGAGGATCGACCCGGCGCGGCCGGGCGAGGCGCGGCAGTCCGGCGTCTATGCCTTCATCGACGGCCCGATCTCGAAGTCGCTGAACGCCTGGATCCGCGTCGGCGTCGACAATCCGGGGGTGGAGGTGGTGTCGAACTTCGTCGGCGCGGGCGTGGTGTGGAATGCGCCGTTTCCGTCGCGCAAGAACGACCAGGCCGGACTCGCCATCGCTCGCGCCGGCATCGGCGGCCCGGCGCGGCGCGCGCAGGGCCTGCCGGACGCGGAGACCTCGATCGAGGCGACCTACCTCTTCCAGGCCACCGACCAGTTGTCGTTGCAGCCCGACCTGCAATACATCGTCCACCCCGCGTCGGCGCCGCATCTGCCGAACGCGCTGGTGATCGGCGTGCGGCTCACCGTCACCGGCCAGTACCCGGCCGGGAGCTCGGATACCGAGGACTAGCGGGACTCCCCCCGCGCCCGCGGCCAAACGTGTAGGCGGCCGCCCTAGAACGACTTGGTCAGGCCGACGAAGACGCCGCGGCGCGGGCCGAACTGCGGCGCAAACACCCCGACGCCGGACCCGTCGCGGATCTCGTAGACCCGGTCGAACAGGTTGATCACATCGACCCGCACCTCGTAGGGACCGGTCACCACATTGTCGAACCGGTGCGACAGGGACAGGTTGACCTGCACATAGCCGGGCGTGTGCGCGCCATTGGGGATCGCCGTCAGCTGCGAGCCGTCGGCGAAGGTGATCGGCGTCGCCAACGGCAGATCGGCGCGCAGGCCGCTGCCATAGATCAGGTCGAAACCGAACCGCGAGCCCAGCCACAGATAGGACGCCCCCGCCGAGGCCGAAAAGGTCTCGTCATGGTCGAGGTAGATGTAGTGGGTGCGCACATAGTCCAGCGAAGCCTGGTCGAAATTGAACTGGCTGGAGATCCAGTCGAGCCCTTGCGCCTTCTCATAGGCGAAGTTGGCGTAGGCGGAGAGCGGACCCTGGTTGTAGGCGGCGGTGAACTCGACGCCGTACTGGCGGCCGCTCTCATAGTTGAAGGGCGTCAGGATGATCGGCGCGCCGAACTGGCCCTCGTCGATCAGGTGCGTGGAGATCTTGTAGTAGCTGTCGACGGTCACGGTCAGGGCCGGGGTGATCTTCTGGGCCAGGCCGACGTCGAAATAGTGGGCCCGCTCGGCAAAGGGGGTGGTGTCGGTGGTGGTCGCCGGCGCGGCGGTGGAGGTGACCAGCGGATTGCCGGTCGGGGCGACGAATTTGGCCACGCTCTCGTTGGCGATCAGCTCGAAGGGCGGCGGTGAGAAGTAGCGGGCGTAGCCGGCGTGGACGGTGGTCGAGGGCGTCGGCAGCCAGACCAGGTTGACGCGCGGGCTGAACTGGTTCTCGTCGCGGAAGCCGTTGAACTGGTCGAAGCGCAGGCCGTAGTTGATCGTCAGATTGTTCAGCGGCTTCCATTCGTCCTGGACGTAGGCGCTGTAGGTTTCGGCGTTGGCGGCGGAGTTGTCGACGATGGTGAACGGCCGGTCGCTGATCTGGCTGCCGAAGGTCGGACTGGCGGGATTGTTGTCGACCAGCAGCACCTGTGATGTCGTCTTGCTGATGGAGTGGTCGACCTGCACGATCACCCCGGCGCGCAGGGTGTTCTGATCGTTCAGGTGATAGGCGCCTTCCGCCTGCAGGCCGCCGGTGATGTCGGACTTGTCCGCCGCCTGGCTGATGCCGTTGTAGAGGATGTCGGGGATGAGGTCGGGGGTGAACTTCAGGGTTGAATCGCGGGCGAACAGCGACACCTGCCCGGTGAAGCGGTCGGAGGTGTGCAGATAGCTGACCACCCCATACTCGGTGGTCTCGGTCTGGCTTTCGTTGATGTCCTGGCTGGGGAAGTCGGTCTGGCCGTTGACGGTGAGGCCAAGGCCGCCGTTCAGCTGGCCCGAGACATCCGGAATCTGGAACCGCTGGTTGGAGGCGCCGGCGATCACCGAGATCTGGCTCTGCGGATCGATGATGTGGTCGAGGTAGGCGAAGCCCTGGTACTGCTGGGTGTGGTCGTGGATCGGGTCTGATCGACCGTCCGGCGATTCGATGCCCAGGTCGTTCTGCAGGTAGCTGCCGGAGACGAACAGGTTCGTGGCGCCGGCGTGGCCGCCATATTCGAACGAAGGCTCGATCTCGCCGTGGCTGCCGCCATAGATCGAGACCTCGCCGCCATCCTTGGTCCCGCTCTTGGTTGTGATGTCGACGATGCCGGCGGTGCGCAGGCCGTACTCCGCCGGCAAGGCGCCGGTGATCAGCTCCACCTGGCCCGCGAGGCGAGGGCTGAGCGCCTGGCTGAACACGCTCAAGCCCTCTGGCAGGATGACGCCGTTCAAGCGGAACTGCAGGCCGTTGTGCTCGCCGCGGATGTGCAGTTGGCCAAAGCTGTCCTGCACCACCCCGGGCGCCTGCAGCACCACCTGGTTCAGCGGCGCGTTCTCGCCCCCGGGCAGGGCCTGGATCGCCTGGGCGTCGAGGGTGTAGGTCGAGGCGCCGACCTGCGGCTGGATCGAGGCGCGCGCGGCGCTCAGCCGCTTGGCGGTGACGACCACGTCGTTGCCGTCGTCGGCCGGCTGCGGCTGGACGGCCTGCGCGCCCGCCGGGTGCGCGATCAGTGCGGCGGCGCCGAGCGCAAGGGAAGCGCACGAAGCCGAGAGGCTCTTCAGTGACCGGAACGCCATGCTTTCCCCTAACGGAGGCGGACCCTTAGGCGGGGCGGGCGGCCGCGCCCATGGCGGCGATTCCCGACTTCATGGGAAAATATTCCCGATCCATTTTTCTCCTTGGCCGCGTGGCCGCCCGGGTACAGGACTCGCGGCCATGTCGCTTCGCTCCCGCATCGTGGCCGCGATCGTCCTGGTGCTTGTGCTGGGCTCCGGGTTCGGCCTGGCCCTGTCTGGCTGGCAGGCGCGCCAGTGGCTGCGCGGCGAGCTGGTCAGCGCCCAGGCCAGCGGCGAGCTCGCCGTCAACCACGCCTATGCCGACCTGCGCCGCTCGGATGCGCCGGACCGCGACCTGCGGGCCCTGATCGCCAGCTTCGACGGCGACCGCCATATGCAGGCGCGGCTGCTCGGACCGGGCGACCGCCTGCTCGCCGCCTCCCGGCTGGAGCCAGCGACGCCGCCGCCGACCTGGTTCGGCGCCCTGCTCAGCCAATCGATCGCGCCGGTCCGCCTGCCCAGTCCGACCGGCGGCGGCGAGGCGGTGGAGCTTGTCCCGGTCGCGGCGAGCGACACCGCGGCGGTCTGGCCGGAGTTCCTCGACCTGACCCTGGTGCTCGCGCTCTCCAGTCTCGCCGGGGCGGTGCTGATCTGGGCCCTGGTCGGACAGGCGCTGAAACCGATGCGGACGATCGGCCAGGTTCTGCCGCGCATCGGCGCCGGCGACTACGCCGCCCGCGCGCCCGAACACGGACCGCCGGAGCTGGTCCGCCTGGCGCGGGGGGTCAACGAGATGGCGGGACGGCTCGCCGCCATGCGGGCTCACAACCGCGCCCTCGAGGAACAGATATTGACGCTGCAGGACGAGGAGCGCGCCGACATCGCCCGCGACCTGCACGACGAGATGGGCCCGCACCTGTTCGCCGCCAATGTCGACGCCGCCATGACCGCCAACCTGATCGCCGCCGGCCGCCTCGACGCGGCCCAGGCCCAGGTTCGTTCGATTCAGGCCGCCATCGCCCACATGCAGCGCCTGGTGCGCGACCTGCTCGGTCGACTGAGGCCGACGCGGCTGGTCGAGCTGGGATTGGCGGCGGCCGTGCGTGACCTGATCGAGTTCTGGCGCGCGCGGCGCCCCGACATCGACTTCGCGGCCGAACTGCCGGAGGACGAAGGCGGGCTTTCCCAGGCGGTGCAGGAGACCGTCTATCGCCTGGTGCAGGAGAGTCTGAGCAATGCGGTGCGCCACGGCGCGCCGGGCAGGATCGCGGTGAGCATCGCGCGTACAGCCGGCGACCTCAGGGTCGAGGTGCTCAACGACGGGCCTTCGGCGGTGGCGACGCCGCCGGGATTCGGCCTGACCGGCATGGCCGAGCGGGTGTCGGCGGCCAGCGGCGCCCTTAAGGCGGGACCGGCCGAGCCCGGCGGCTGGCGCGTTACCGCCCGCCTGCCGCTTACCGCCGAAGCGCGGGAAGAAGCGGCGTGAAGATCCTGGTCGTCGACGACCACGCCATTGTCCGCGATGGGCTGACCCGGCTGCTGGAATCGGACGGCGACCACCAGGTGACCCAGGCGGCGGACGGCCGCCAGGCGCTCGCCCTGTCGCGCAGCCTGCGCCCGGACCTCATCATCCTCGATCTGAACCTGCCCGGGCTCGGCGGGCTGGAGCTGCTGCGCCGCCTGGTCCAGAGCGGCGCGGGCAAGATCCTGGTCCTCTCCATGCACGCCGAGCCGCTCTACGCCCGCCGCGCGCTGGAGGCTGGCGCGGCCGGCTATGTCAGCAAGAACGCCGCGCCGGACGAGTTGCTGGCCGCCGTGCGTCGGGTGGCGGCGGGGCGGCGCTATGTCGAGGCCGAGATCGCCCAGGCTCTGGCGCTGGGCGCGACGCCGGAGGCGGTCGACGCCCTGAACCCGCGCGAACTGGAAATCATGCGCCTGCTGGCCGCCGGCGCCAGCCTCGCGGAAATCGCCGCGGCGCTGGGTGTCGGTTACAAGACCATCGCCAACACCCTCAGCCTGATCAAGTCGAAGCTGGGCGTCGCCCGCACGTCCGACCTGGTGCGCCTGGCGATCGACACCGGCATTTCCTAGTCGCAGATGGGTGGCTATTGAGTTACAGGTGAGCCACGCCCCGGCGAAGCGCCCCTAATAGATCCCCACGCTCGGATTGAGCACGCATCTGGCCTGGCCATGGTCGACCGAGACCGTGGCGGTTTGGGTTCGGGTGAGGAAGATGACGCGGCTTTTCGGGGTCTCGACCTCGACCACCATCGGATCGTAGAACCGGCACGCCGTGATGCTGCCCTGGCCCCGGCCGCCATCGTCGGCGATGTCGCTGCACATCATGTAGCTGTAGGCTCGGCCGAAGCGCACGCCGTCGAATTCGACGGTCCTCAGCGCCGGCGCGAACCCGATGTCGGACAGGCGCGATAAGACCGGACAGGGCGGTCCCGGCGCCATCCACGCCCGCGCTTCGGCGATCGCCGCCTGTCGGTGCTGCTGCTGTTCGGCCGTGCTCAATGGGATCATGGCGAGCGCAATCAGGCCGATACCGACCGCGGCGGCCCGGCCCAGCGGGATGCCGGGGTGGGTTGACCTGACGCCGTAGTCCCTGGTCACCGATCCTCTCTCGATTGCGGTTTCGCGACCGAGCCGCGGGCTCACTCCACCCAGGCTCCAATGGCGCTCATCATCAGTCGAACGAGTTCGGCCTGGCGGTTGGTTCCGGTCTTGTCGAAGATGCGAGCCAGGTGGCAGCGGACCGTATAGAAGCTGAGACCCAGCTTGGCGGCGGCCTCCCTTGGACCGCGCCCCTCGAGCAGCGCGAGCGCGACACGGGTTTCGGCCGCCGTGAGGTCGAACAGCTCACGCAGCCTTTGTTCGGGCAGGCTGACGCCGGCCTCCGGGTCGGTGACGCAGACCATCACCGACGGGCCGCCCTGGAACACCGCCAATCGCCGCGAGCGGGCGGGGGCCACCATCACCGAAAGCGGCAGCCGCCGCGTCGGCGTCCGCAGCGGCATCGAGCCCCCGCTTCGCCGCTCGGGATCAGCGGACGCGGCGGCGGAGATCAGCGCCTGCAGCCGTCGCGTCGCCTCGGCGCTCGATGAACACAGGCGACCGCCGACGACCGTCAGGCCGTCGCCGCGCACGATCAGGTCTTCGGCGATCCGATTGGCGTGGTGGACGGCGCCGTCCTCGTTCAGGATAATGAGTCCGTACGGCGACCGGTCGAGCAGTTCGACCGCGCTGGCGTCAACCTGTCTGGCCGCGTCGAGCTTTCGGCCGAGATGGTAGGCGCGGATGAGGTGAGGATGCAGCCGCTCCGCCCGCGCGATATCGTCCGCCGCGAACCGGCCGCTCCGCTTCGGGCGGCCGATGTTGATGTTCACGGCGTTGATGCCGCGCGCCGCCAAGCGGATCATCAGCACCGCGTGAACATCGATGGGCCGCAGGTAGTCGTTGTAATATTCGGAGCGGAGAAGCTCGTCCTTCGGCAGCCAGTCCTCGTCGGTGAGGATTCGCGGCGTCCAACAGCGCATGAAGGCGCGGGGATCGGCCACGTTCAGCAGGACATTACGGCTGGCGTAGTAGCCGAAATAGGGCGTCAGCACGGATGGATCGGCGCCGACGACGATGGCGGCGCCCAGCCCATTCTCCTGGTTCTGGTCAACCATCACGCCGCCGCCGCCGCCCGTCAGCTCAGCGAGACGCTCTATCACCGACGTCCAGAGCGCGGGTTCGACCGCCGCGTCATAGACGAGGTCGAGCATGTCGCTGTCGTCGTAACCCCCGCCCATCGAGGCCCGCCCCGCAATTCGTCGCTCCGGCGAAAATACCGTAAGCCTAGTCCATTTGCACGACTTCGGCTCGCTCAACCCGCGTCATCGATGGCTCCGCGCGGCCGTTGAACACGCCGCGCCGTGGATGGAGAGGCAAGCCCATGTCGATAGCCGTTCGATCGGGGGTGGCGGCCTGGCTCGTCCTGGTCGCGGCGTCGCCGGCCTTGGCGGCCACGCTCCATGCCGACGTCGCCAGGGCGACGCTGGCTGGGGCGGGGGCCGATATCGGGACGGTGACGATCTCCGACAGCGCCAGGGGCGCCGAGGTCAAGGTCAGCCTGCGCGGACTGACGCCCGGCCAGCACGCCTTTCATATCCACCAGAACCCGTCGTGCGCGCCGGGGCTGGTCAAGGGCCAGATGGTGGCGGCGGGCGCCGCGGGCGACCACTACGGAATGACTGGCGCGAGCATGGGCCCCGGCGCAATGCCGGCGCTGGGCGATCTGCCGTCCCTCACCGTGACGGTCGACGGAACCGACAGCGAGCGCTTGCTGGCGCCGCGGTTGACCAATGTCGCCGAGCTGAACGGCCATCCGGTGATGATCCACGCCGGCGACGGCACAACCGCCCGGATCGCCTGCGGGCTCTTGAAATAGACACCGGCGTCGGCAACCGTGTTCGGCGGGCGGCGATCGTTGGTCTTTTGAGCGCCAAACGGTTAAGCTACGCACGCGCGCGGCGCGCTGATGCGGACCGACGGGGCGGACATGCGTGGGGCTTTTATCGGACTGATCCTGGCGTTCATCGCCCTGCCGGCCTGGGCGCAGACCCGGGACGAGAGTATGGCGCAATGCGTGGGCGCCGATCCCGACGCGGCGGTCGCCGGATGCACGGCGCTGATCCAGTCCGGGCAGGAGACGACGACTCCGCTGGCCGTCGCCTATAACAATCGCGCCTGGAACCTGCATTTGAAGGG
>DASYAQ010000280.1:0-2668 GCA_036501225.1 Caulobacteraceae bacterium
CCGGGCATGGAGCCGATATAGGTCCGCCGGTGACCGCGGATCTCGGCCTCGTCATGCACCCCGCCCAGGCTGAGGCGTACGAACTCGCGCCCGGTCGCCTGCGCGATCGAACGGCCGAGCGAGGTCTTGCCGACGCCCGGAGGGCCGACCAGGCAGAGGATCGGGCCCTTCAGCGAGCCGGTGCGCGCCTGGACGGCCAGGTATTCCAGGATGCGTTCCTTGACCTTCTCCAGGCCGTAGTGGTCGTCCTCGAGGATCTTCTCGGCCCTGACCAGGTCGATCGGCTTGGTCTTGGACTTGCCCCACGGGATGGACAGCATCCAGTCGAGATAGTTGCGCACCACGGTGCTCTCGGCCGACATCGGGCTCATATTGCGCAGCTTCTTCAGCTCGCCCTCGGCCTTGGTCCGCGCCTCCTTGGTGAACTTGGTCTTCTTGATCTTCTTTTCGAGTTCGAGCAGCTCGTCGCGCGTGTCGTCCGGCTCGCCCAGCTCGCGCTGGATCGCCTTCATCTGCTCATTCAGATAGTACTCGCGCTGGGTCTTCTCCATCTGGCGTTTGACGCGCGAGCGGATCTTCTTCTCGACCTGCAGCACGCTGATCTCGCCCTCCATCAGGGCGTAGACACGCTCCAGCCGCTTGACCACGTCGGTGGTTTCCAGCAGCTGCTGGCGGTCGACGATCTTGACCGACAGGTGCGAGGCGATGCGGTCGGCCAGCTCGCTCGGATCGGTGATCTGCGGCAGCGAGGCCAGAGCCTCGGGCTGCACCTTCTTGTTCAGTTTGACGTAGTTCTCGAACTGATCGACCACCGCGCGCGACAGGGCCTCGGCCTCGTGCTCCGCCCCGCCGGTTTCCGGCATGTCGGCGACCTCGGCCTGATAGAATTCGGTCTCGTCGGTGTAGCGCAGAACGGCGGCGCGGCGCAGGCCCTCCACCAGCACCTTGACGGTGCCGTCCGGCAGCTTCAGCAGCTGCAGCACCGTGGCGATGACGCCGATCTCATAGATGGCGTCGTTGGCGGGGTCGTCCTCGTCTTCCTTCTTCTGGGTGACGAGCAGGATCGACTTGTCGCCGCGCATCGCCTCTTCGAGCGCGCGCACGGTCTTGTCACGGCCGACGAACAGCGGCGCGACCATGTGGGGATAGACTACAATGTTGCGCAGCGGCAGGACGGGAAGCAGGTTGATACGGGATTCCGGCCCGGACGCGGTCTCGGGCTTTGACTCAGACATGATGCATGCTCCTGGCCGGCCTTTTACGTGAGCACCGGCTTATATCCGGGGCGCGGTCACTCGACGATGCGCCGAGTCGGACGCCCCAGCCGCCCAACAGAGGCGGTTTGTTGCGCGTTTATGTGGATGTTTCCCGGGGTTCATTCAAGCGTGGCCGCCCCTGGGGGGAATTTGCGGGAACGGAACAGCCTGGCGCCGCTTTAGCTTGGCATGGCCGAGGCGCGGAAACCCTAGGTGCGAGGATCGATCGTCCCGCTCCTGGCCGCAGGACTATTGGCCGCATGTTCGCCGCGGGGCGGCTCCGCGCCCTCATCCGCCACACCGCCGCCCGCCAGCGCCGCCAAGCCCGTCGGCCTCTCGGCTCCGCAGGCGCGCGTCGATGCGATCAACAACGCCCAGTTCGTCGCCCCGCCCCCGCATGCCGCGACGCCGGCGGTCAATCCCGCGCCCGATCCGGCGCTGATCAAGGCGGAGGTGCTGCTGGCCCGCGCCGGGGCCTCGCCGGGCTCGATCGACGGCCTGGCCGGCTCCAACCTGAAGCGGGCGGTGCAGGCCTGGCAGCAGATGACCGGCCAGACGGCCGACGGCCAGCTCAGCGACGCGCTCTGGGCCAGGCTGACCGCCCAGGCGTCGGGCGCGGTCGCGGGGCTCTATACCGAGACGGCGCAGGACGCGGCCGGCCCCTTCTATCCCGATGTCGGGGAGAACATGGTCGCCGCCGCCAAGCTGTCCAGCCCCGGCTATGCGCGGCCGAGCGAGATGCTCGCCGAGCGCTTCCACATGTCGGAAAAGCTCCTCCTGGCGCTCAATCCCGGCGCCGACCTGACCAGGGCCGGGACGGCGCTGGTCGTCGTGCAGCCGATGATCCCCGCCCTCGCGCCCGTCGACCATATCGAGGTCGACAAGGCCGCGGCCTCGGTGCGCGCCTACGCCGCCGACGGGAGCCTGATCGCCAGCTTCCCGGCCACGGTCGGCTCGACCGACCGGCCGTCGCCCTCCGGCGTGCACAAGGTGCGGGGCGTCAGCTTCAACCCGACCTATGTCTACGATCCGTCAAAGCTCACCTTCGGCCCAAGGCGGCATGGCAGGTTCGATATCCAACCCGGTCCGAACAACCCCGTCGGCATCGTCTATATCGCCCTGAACGCGCCCGGCTATGGGCTGCACGGCACACCAGAGCCGGACAAGATCGGCAAGACCGCCAGCCACGGCTGCGTGCGCCTGACCAATTGGGACGCCGTGTTGCTCGCCCATGCGGTGAAGGCTGGGGTGAAGGTCAGCTTCCTGCACGCCCGCGGCTGACGCGCCCCGGTTTGCACGGCGCGGCCGCACCCCATATGCGCAGAGAACCGCCGCATGGCCCGGGAGATCAGAGCGATGAGCCGCCTGCTTTTGAAGACCACCATCGGCCCGGTCGAGGACGACTGGCACGT
>DASYAQ010000281.1:0-6253 GCA_036501225.1 Caulobacteraceae bacterium
GGTTGGGCTCCGGTTTACTGCCTGGGGCAGCATTCTATTCGCATCCAGATAAAACCCGACAGCCCGCATACGCCGAGGTCGACGCTCAGGTGCTTCTCCCCTCGCGGGAGAAGGTGGCCGGTCGAAAGACCGGTCGGATGAGGGGCCGCGCTAATCTTTCCACGACCGCGCGGGAGCCCTTCGCCTTCGACTGGCGCGGCCCCTCATCCGCCCCGCCTTCGCGGGGCACCTTCTCCCGCGAGGGGAGAAGGGACGCCTTTTCTGGCGCCGCAGGGCTACTCGGCCTTCTCGGGTTTTGGCTTCTGCCTCGCCAGCGGGTGGCTTTCCTCCATCACGCTCCGCAACCGCCCCTGGGCGACGTGGGTGTAGATCTGGGTGGTGGCGATGTCGGCGTGGCCGAGCAGCTTCTGCACGGTGCGCAGGTCGGCGCCGCCTTCCAGCAGGTGGGTGGCGAAGGCGTGGCGCAGGCCGTGCGGGCTGATCTTGGCCGGATCGATGCCGGCGACCAGGGCCGCCTGGTCGAGCAGTTGGGAAAAGCGCCGGCGGGTCAGCCGGCCGCCGCCGGAGCGCGACGGGAACAGCCAGGGGCTGTCGGCCGCGCCCTTGGGGTAGAAGCTCTTGCGCACCGGCAGATAGGCCTTCACCGCCATTCGCGCCGGGGCGTTCAACGGCGCCAGCCGCTCCTTGCCGCCCTTGCCCTTGACGATCAGATAGGCCGGGTCGCGCGCCAGGGCGGCCACCGGCAGGGCCAGCAGTTCGGAGATGCGCAGGCCGGAGGCGTAGAGCAGCTCGGCCATGCAGCCGAGGCGCAGGCCCGCCGCGCCGTCCTTGGCGGTGGCCGCCGCGATCAGCCGGTCCATCTCGGCGCGGCTGAGCACGTGCGGCAGCGGCCGGCCCTTTTTCGGCGCGTCCACCCGCCGCGAGGGGTCGTCCTTGCGCCAGCCCTCGCCGAGCGCAAAGCGGTAGAGGCCGCGCACGGCGGCGCGGCGGCGGGCGGCCGTGGCGGGGGCGAGGCCAAGGGCGCCCATGCGCTCGAAATAGGCTTCGATATCCTCCGGCGCGGCATCGGCGAGGTTGCGTTTGCGGGCGATTAGGAAGGCTTGCGCGTCGGCCAGGTCCTTGCCGTAGGCGGTGAGCGTGTTCCTGGCCGCCGCCCGCTCGACGGCCATCATTTCGAGGAAGGCTTCGACCCAGCCCTCGCCGCCCATCAGCGGCTTTCCAGGCCCAACAGCCCCTCGATGGCGAAGGCCTGGGCGTCGGTCTTCAGGCCGGCGTGGTCTAGATCGCGGATCAGCCGGGCGCGGTCGGCGACGCCGGGGCCGTCGGCGCCGCCCGGCTCGGCGGCCGAGAGCGCCAGGAGCGCGGTGTCGCCGCGCACGCCGGCGTCCGCCGCCGCATCCAGCAGCAGCAGCCGCGCCGGGGCGGCGTCGCCATGGCCGAGCGGGAAGTCGATGAAGGCGGCGCGCGATTGGCTGTCCGCCGGCCAGCCGAGGGCCAGGACGAAGGCAGCGGCGGCCTGGGCGCGGGTGGCCGCCTTCGGATCGGGGCCCGAGCCGCGCTCGACCAGCCGGTCGAGGGTCGGCCCGTCGGCGGCGGCCGAGGCCGCGGCGATGGCCGCGTCGAGAATGGCCAGGTCGGTGGCGTCGGCGCCGGGAACGGCGTCGCCGGTCAGGCTGGCGCGGATCGCCTTGGCGGTGGCCGGGTCGCCGGCCGCCAGCGCCGCGGCGGCGAGCTGCACCGGATTCTGCAGCGGCGCCTTGGTCGCGACCAGCTGGACGATGGCCGGCAAGGCCAGGCGCGAGGCGGCCTGAAAGCCGCCCGCGCTCCTGGCCTTGCGCAGGCTTGCGAGCACGTCGGCCTCCAGCGGCGTTGTCGGGGCCGCCGGGGCGGCGCTGGCGCTCGCCAGGTGGGCGGCGACCGCAGGCGCGGCGCCGTCGAGCGCCGCGCCGAGGTCGAGCTTCAGCTGCCGCGACATGGCGTAGTCGAGGCCGTTGTCCAACGCCGCCGGGCCCGGATCGCCGCCGCCGGCGATGATCACGGCGATCAGGCGGTCGAAAGTCGGGTCGGCGCCCTGCTGGTCGGCCAGGCTGGCGGAAAGCTGCGCGGCCGGCTTGCCGGCGCGGGCCTCGCAGAAGGCGCGCAGCTTCAGCCAGTAGGCGCCGCCGCGGTCGACCGCCAGCGCATCGCCGATGCCGCAGGCCTTGTCGTCCTGGTCGCCGATCAGGGCGGCCTCGGCGGCGGTCTGCGACAAAGCGGCGCTGTTGGAGACGCCGGCGGTGCGGTCGAGGATCGCGCCGGCCTCGGCGGCGTCGCCAAGAGCCAGCAGCGCCCGCGCGCGGGCCGCGGCCAGTTCGGTATCCGCGCCCGCGCCGTCCGGCGCCGCGGCGGCCGCGCCGAGCACCTGGCGGCCGAGCGCCGCGCCCGCCGGCGACAGCGCATGGTCGGCCAGGGTCGGGATGATCACCCGCGCCAGAGCGGCCGAGGAGCCCTTCCACAGGTCGGGGCCGAGGCCGGTGTCGCGGCCGGCCGAGAACAGATCGAGCGGACTGAGCGGCTGGACCTGCACCGAAGCCGCGGGCGGCGGCGGGGGCGGCGCGCCGGTTGGAGGTTCCGGCGCAGCGGTTGGAGGCGGTGGGGCTGGCGGCGCAACCGGTTGGGGGGCGGCCGGTGCGGCGTCTGGCGGGGGTGGCGCGGCGGGTGACTGACTGGCCGCCGGCGCGAGCGGCGGTGGCGAAGGCTGCTGAGCCAGAGCCGACCCAGGCAACGCGGCTACGGTCAGCGCGATCGGAAGGCACATGAGGAGTGAGATCGCGCCCCTTCTCCCCTCGCGGGAGAAGGTGGCCCCGCGAAGGCGGGGTCGGATGAGGGGCCGCGCCGGCGACTGGAAAGAGGGCGCCGGAGACTGTGTGGAGAGATCAGCGCGGCCCCTCATCCGACCGGTCTTAAGACCGGCCACCCATCTGCGCTTCGCCCGGCTTCGCCAGCCGACCGCCTTCGGCGACCGCTTCGAAACCCGCGAGGGGAGAAGGATCCGCATTGTCGACTGTTCGGGTATTCCCGTCGCCATCACGTCGTATCCCGCCCCGGCCGCCGCCAATCTTGGCGCGCATCCCCATCCTCGTGTAAAGCGCCAAGGGCGATGATCAAGCGCCAGCCATGCCGAATGGGTTAAGCATCGAACCCGCCCTGCGCGGGCGCACCATCGCGCTGGTCGGGCTGATGGGCGCCGGCAAGTCGAGCATCGGCCGCCGGCTGGCCCACGCGCTCGACCTGCCGTTCAGGGACGCCGACGAGGAGGTGGAGCGCGCCGCCGCCCGCTCGGTCTCGGAAATCTTCGAATATCTCGGCGAGGCGGCGTTTCGCGACGGCGAGCGCCGGGTGATCGCGCGGCTGCTGGACGAGCCGCCGCACGTGCTGGCCACCGGCGGCGGCGCCTTCATGAACGCCGAAACCCGGGCGCTGATCGGCCAGAAGGCGATCTCGGTCTGGCTCAGGGCCGACATGGAGGTGCTGCTGCGCCGGGTGTCGCGGCGGACCGACCGGCCGCTGCTCAGGGACGGCGATCCGCGGGCGGTGCTGCAGGCGCTCGCCCTGGAGCGCAACCCCGTCTATGCGCTCGCCGACATCGCCGTGGATTCGGTGGAGACCGCGCACCCGGCGACGGTGCAGGCCATTCTCGACGCGCTCAGGGCGCGGCTGCCGGTCGCACCCGAATGACCCGCGCCATCAACGTCGGCCTTGGCGATCGCGCCTATGAGGTGGTGATCGGGTCGGGCCTGATCGAGGCGGCGGGGCGCCGCATCGCGCCGATCCTGAAGCGCGGCCACATGGCGGTGGTCACCGATGAGACGGTCGCCGGCCTGCACGGCGAGCGGCTGATGGCCTCGCTGGAGGCGGCCGGGCTGAAGGCGTCCCTGATCACCATCCCCCCCGGCGAAGCATCGAAGACCTTTGCCGGCCTCGAATCGCTGCTGCATCAGTTGCTGACGCTGCGCCTCGACCGCGGCGACCTGATCACCGCCTTCGGCGGCGGCGTGGTCGGCGACCTGGCCGGCTTCGCGGCCGCCATCTACAAGCGCGGCATCGACTTCGTGCAGATCCCGACCACGCTGCTCGCCCAGGTCGATTCCTCCGTCGGCGGCAAGACCGCCATCGACACCCCGCACGGCAAGAACCTGGTCGGCGCCTTCCATCAGCCGCGGCTGGTGCTGGCGGATCTGGACGTGCTGGCCAGCCTGTCCTTTCGCGAGATCAAGTGCGGTTACGCCGAGGTGATCAAGTACGGCATGCTCGGCGACGTCGATTTCTTCGGCTGGCTCGAGGCCAACGCGCTGGACGTGCTGATGACCGACCTCGGCGCCCTGACCCATGCCGTGGCCCGCTCGGTGGAAATGAAGGCCGAGATCGTCGCGGCGGACGAGCGCGAACGGGGTGGCCGCGCCCTGCTCAACCTCGGCCACACCTTCGGCCATGCGCTGGAGACCGAGGTCGGCTTCGGCGAGGCGCTGCTGCACGGCGAAGCCGTGGCGCTGGGCTGCGCCCAGGCCTTCCGCTTCTCGGCGCGCCAGGGCCTCTGTTCCGCCACCGACGCCAACCGCGTCGAGGCCGCGCTCGGCGACGCCGGCCTGCCGGTGCGGCTGGCCCAGGTCTCCAACAGTCCGTTCGGGGCCGATGCCCTGCTGGCGCACATGGCGCAGGACAAGAAGGCCGAAGGCGGCCGGCTCACCCTCATTCTCGCCCGCCGCATCGGCGAGGCGTTTGTCGCCAAGGACGTCGATCCTGGCGCTCTACGGGATTTCCTGATCGAAGAAGGCGCGGCTCCATGATCGCAGAGCTTTTGGCCATCACTCCGGTGATCGTCTTGTTGTTGGCGCTTTCGGGGCTGTTCTCGGCCGCCGAGACCTCGCTGACCGGGGCCAGCCGCGGGCGCATGCACCAGCTGGAGCGCGACGGCGACCGCGCCGCCGTGCGGGTCAACCGGTTGCTCGGCAACCGGGAGCAGATGATCGGCTCGGTGCTGCTCGGCAACAATCTGATCAACATCCTGGCCTCGGCCCTGGTCACCGAGGTGCTGGAGCAGACCTTCCACGGCGGGCTCGGCGTCGCGGTCGCGACGGTGCTGATGACCGTGCTGGTGCTGGTCTTCGCCGAGGTGCTGCCCAAGACCCTGGCGATCCTCAGGCCCGACGACGTGGCGCGCTGGCTGTCCGGCCCCACCGAGGTGACGGTCTTTCTGTTCGGCCCGGTGGTCAAGACCGTGCAGGTCTTCGTGCGCGGCACGCTGCGTCTGTTCGGCGTCGATGTGAACGTCGAGACCGGCGCGGCCGAGGCGCACGAGGAGATCCGCGGCGCGGTCGAGTACCACCACTCGGAAGGCTCGGTCGAAGGCGGCGACCGGCGCATGCTGGGCGGGGTGCTCGACCTGGCCGACATGGATGTCGACGAGATCATGGTGCACCGCAAGTCGATCGCCATGCTCGATGCCGACCTCGCCCCGCGCGAACTGGTGGGCCAGGCCCTGGCCGCGCCGCACACCCGGCTGCCGCTCTATCGCGGCGAGCCGGAGAACATCATCGGGGTGCTGCACGCCAAGGACCTGTTGCGCGCCATCGCCACCATCGAGGGCGGGATCAATGCGCTGGACATGGCGTCGCTGGCGCGGGAGCCCTGGTTCATCCCCGACACCACCAAGCTGAAGGACCAGCTGGCCGCCTTCCGCAAACGGCGCGAGCACTTCGCCCTGGTGGTCGACGAATATGGCGCGCTGCAGGGTCTGGTGACGCTGGAGGACATCATCGAGGAGATCGTCGGCGAAATCGAGGACGAGCACGACCTGGTCGCCGAGGGCGTGCGCCGCCAGCCCGACGGCTCGGCCAACGTCGACGGCGCGGTCTCCATCCGCGAGCTGAACCGGGCCATGGACTGGGACCTGCCCGACCACGACGCCGTCACCGTCGCCGGCCTGGTCATCCACGAGGCCCAGGCCATCCCCGACGTCGGCCAGACCTTCATCTTCCACGGCCACCGCTTCCAGGTCATGCGCCGCCAGCGCAACCAGATCACCGCGCTCAGGGTCTGGCCGCGGCTGGAGGATGAGGCGAGCGCGAAGGGCGGGTGAAAACCATGCGCATCAACGCCAAAGGCCAGGTCACCATTCCACACTCCATCCGCGAAGACGCCGGACTCGTGCCGGGAACAGAGGTGGAGGTCATCATCCTGGACGCTGGTGTAATCCAGGTTCGCAGGGTCGGCC